>NZ_JBFUKD010000873.1:0-1312 GCF_056401005.1 Microvirga sp. P4_G7
GGACAGCCGGCACGGAAACCATCGGTGTGGTTCTCTACAGCCTCGAGGAAGCGGGCCTTGCGAGCCAGGCGGCTGCCGTCGGAGCCTTGACTGTCGCGATTGTCGCGGCCGTGATGCTTCTACTCGACGTCTTCGGACGCCGGCTCCCACCGGGAACGCTGCCATGGTGTGCGTGAAGGGGCGACGAGACGAAAAAACCCCGCCGACGACGCGGCGGGGTTTTTGATCGGCGTTACACGCTAGTACGGTGGGTAGGCGTAGGCAGGGGCTGTTCCGTAGCCTGGGATGTTCTCCCGCTCGTAACGCAAATTCGGATAGCCGGCGGCGGTACAGGTCGGAGGGCCGTACGGGCAGGGTGGCCAAAGCTCGGGCGCGACCGTACCGCCGACGATGGACCCGGTTGTTCCCGGATCGTAAATGACTCTGCCTCGGGCATTGTAGGGCGCAGCTGGTATTGGCTGTCCCCTTGTCATGAAGGCGTTCATTTCGCTCGGCGACAAGACGTCGCCCGCCATTGCCGGCGCTATGAAGGCAGAGCCGATCGCGATCGCCGCTGCCGCTGTGAGAAGAGCTCTAGACATAGGGAAAACTCCAATTGAACCCAGCCAGGAATTTAAAGCTCGCACGTCGGTACGGTTCCTGCATGGCAGGTGCGATGAAAAGACCCGCGCCGCGATTGGCGAAGGGCTGCAACACATTCATCGAAGCGGCCACGGCGCTGTAGTCGATAGTGAATTTGGCCGATGCTGGTCGCTCAAGCGAGAAGACTTGGCCGCAGACAGTCGCGGGGTTGTGAACTCCATCCTGAAGTGCACAGAAAATAGCCAGAACGAGATGAAACTGTCGTGGAACTTTGGCTGTCGGGCGCCGCGTTCAATCGTGCAGGCTTCGGATCCGCCGATGAGGCGACTACACCATCCAATGTCCTCCATCGACGACGATGGATTGGCCTGTGATGTGCCGCGCGTCTTCGCTTGAAAGAAAGGCGATCGTTGCCGCGATGTCTTCCGGCTCGGCGACGCGGCCCATCGGAATCCTTGCGACGATGGTGGAGACGATATCGCTCGGCAATTGCTTGAGAACGGCAGTGTTCGTCACCCCCGGGCAGACGGCGTTCACGTTCACTCCGAAAGGAGCGAGCTCCCGCGACAGCGACCGCGTGAATCCGATGACACCCATCTTGGCGGCAGAATACTCCGCAACACCGACCTCGCCGGAAAGTCCAGCGGTCGAGGCGATGTTGACGATCTTGCCGCGTCGCGCGTCCCGCATTGCGGGAACAACCTGCCGGGAGGCAACGAGTGTTGCCATC
>NZ_JBFUKD010000874.1:0-1305 GCF_056401005.1 Microvirga sp. P4_G7
AGCCTGGGCCGTCACAGCCGGAATGGCCGAAGGGTTGCGGCACGGACCAGGGCACCAACTCTGAAATCTGCTACACGGCCCGCGAGTGCGGCGCCGATCAGGGCCAGCCGGGGCTGGCGGGTGCTCTTTATGACGTCAAGGGCGCCCAACCGCAAAAGATCCTCCGTTTCCTGATGCCGCTGGGCCTCCTGCTTCAGCCCGGCATCCGTTTCGCCGTAGACCAGGGCCAGGCGACGCCGGGCCGCTATGCGGTCTGCTTCCCGAACGGCTGCTTCGCCGAGTCGCCTGTGAAGGACGATTTCGTCGCCGCCCTCAAGAAGGGCACGAACCTGAACGTCAGCGTCCAGAACCAGGGCGGTCGCGAAGTCACCTTCGCCGTGCCGGCAACTGGCTTCGGCAAGGCGTTCGACGGTCCGGCCATCGACCCCAAGGTGCTCGAAGAGCAGCAGAAGAAGCTTCAGGAAGAGCTCGAGAAGCGGAGCGACGAGCTGCGCAAGCGTCTCGAGAGCAGCGGCGCGGCCGCTCCTGGCGCGGCTCCTGGTGCCGCTCCGGCAGCGCCTGGTGCAGCTCCGGCGACCCCGGCCGCTCCCAAGCCCTGATCAAGACGAACCTGATCAAGACGAACCTGATCAACACGAACAAAGACGATCCGACGCCGGGCCCAGTGCCCGGCGTTTTTTTTGTCCAAGTCAGTGAGTGGTTTGTGTCAGTGAGTGGTTTGTCGGTTTGTGATTTTTAGTGGGTCAGGATCGGCAGGGCGCGATACGACCCGTCTTTGTCGCGAACGAACATCTCGTCGATCATGGGATTGCGAAGCGGCTCGCTCGAATCGTCCACCACGAGATTCTGCTCGGACACATAGGCGATGTACTCACTCTCCGCGTTCTCGGCGAGGAGATGGTAGAACGGCTGGTCTTTCCGAGGCCGAACATCTTCGGGTATCGACAACCACCAATCCTCGGTGTTGTCGAATTCCGGGTCCACGTCGTAGATCAGACCACGAAACGGGTAGATCCGGTGTTTCACCACCTGGCCGATCCCGAACTTAGCTGAAAGCGCCTTCATCGATACTGCTCCATGGCCTTCATATAAGCTGTCTCGTACCAGTCGCAAAATTCGGGCCAGAGCTTGCGCTGCCAAATTCCATGCAGGGTTGCGTTTTCCGTCTGCCGCCTGTGATCGCCGCGCCATTGCGGGTACCTCGCTTCGCTGCCAAAAGCGCTCAGCTTCAGCGAGCATAAGGATCCGCGATGGCCGACCTGATCGGGTTGTTCAATCTGCTTGCCCCCTTCTTCGGCTTGATCG
>NZ_JBFUKD010000875.1:0-1303 GCF_056401005.1 Microvirga sp. P4_G7
CCACCGCGAAGCTCGAGAGCCCCACTGGCAGCGTGTAGAGTTCGCGGCTGTTGGTGACGATCAACGGCCAGAAGAACGCCGTCCAGTTGCCGAGGAATGTGAAGATCGCGAGCGCCGAAAGCGCCGGCGTCACGAGCGGCATCGCGACACGCCACCAGATCGTGAATTCGTTGAGGCCGTCGACGCGGGCCGCTTCGAGAAACTCATCCGGCACCGTCTCGAAGAACTGCTTCATCAGGAACGTGCCGAACGCCGTCATCATGCCGGGAAACATGATGCCCCAATACGAATCGATCCAACCGAAGCTGCTGGCCATGAGGTACCAGGGGATGACCAACATTTCCGTTGGAATCATYAGCGTCGAGAGGATCGCGATGAAGACGATGTAACGTCCGCGAAACTGGAACTTCGCGAGCGTGTAGCCGACAAGCGAATCGAAGAAGACGTTGGAAGCGGTGACGCAGACCGCGACCACCAAGGAGTTGAAAAACCAGCGCATGAAGCGCCCGTCCGAAAGTACGGCCTTGTAGTTGTCGAACGACGGCGTTTCCGGAATCAGGCGCAGGTCATAAACCTGAGACGCGTCCTTCAAGGACGTGGACAGCATGAACAGGATCGGCGTGATCATGATGACGCCGCCCATGAAGAGCAACGTCCAGGCCACGATCCGGCCAGGGCGGACGGGGAATCCCCGTCTTGTCGCAGGAGCGGGAAGAGCAGCTGTCGTCATCGTCAGCGGTCCTTGAGTACGCGAAGCTGGATGAGCGAAACGACCAGCAGGATCAGGAACAAAACGACCGTCTGGGCCGCCGCGTAGCCCATTTCGAGCGACTTGAACGCGGTCTGGTAGATCATCAGCACGATCGGCTTGGTGGTGTTCAGCGGTCCGCCGGGGTCGTTGAAGGTCATGTTGTAGACCTGATCGAAGATCCGCAGGAAGCCGATCGAGGAAAACACCACGAGAAACACGATGGTCGGTTTCAGGAGCGGAATGGTGATTTTCCGGAGAATGGTGAATTCAGGCAGACCGTCGATGCGCGCGGCCTCGTAATACGAGGTGGGAATGGCGCGCAGGCCGGCCATGAAGATGATGACCTGGAAACCGAGGCCGGCCCACACGGCGGGGGCGAGAATGGCCGGGAGAGCTTGGCTCGTGGAGCGCAGGAACGGTTGTTGCGGCACACCGATCCAGGTGAGAAACCCGTTGATCACGCCGATGGGCACGGGCTGATAAAACCACCGCCAGACCCACGCCATCGCCGCCGCGGTCGTGAGAAACGGCAGAAAATAGAGTGCGCGGATC
>NZ_JBFUKD010000876.1:0-1296 GCF_056401005.1 Microvirga sp. P4_G7
GGACAAGCCCGGTGATGACTTGCGGAGGGAACGTGCAGAGGCAATGAGCTCGGACGTGGGAGCGGGCCTCCACGTGCGGAGGCAGTGGCCCCACGTGTCATCCCCGGCGAGCGCAGCGGAGGCAGTGGCCCCACGACCGGGTTCCGCCTGCACGAGCACAACGATGCGGCTATGGCTTCCCTTCCCCTCCGACGGCCTCGTCTCCGGCCGGGAATGACACCGGAGGGGTGGCGGCACGCCGCCCTTCTTCAACATCACGGCCACTCCCACGTCAGACCGCCCCCAACGATGCGGCGTTCCGTTGCGTTCTCGCCTCTTCTCACCCCTTAACGCTTCGTTGACTCACCCATAAGCACCGGCAATACCCTGGCTTTACACAGAACATACAATGAACAATAATGAACATTATAGGAACACGGAGGAAGAGAGATGCTTCGCGCTTTGATTGAAACCACCGCTGAAATCACGTCCCTTTTCATCTTCGGGAGCGCTGTCGCCATCTGGGCCCTACTTCTGTCGCCGATGGCGTAATCCCCGTTGTCCACACTCATCCAACGAATGGGAGCCCTGGGCGGCATCCTAGTTCGCGCGGCGGTCGGTCAGAAGAGCCGCGCGAATTCAGTCAGTTAGAGCGGAGACAAAGCCGAAACCGCTTTCAGCTTCCGCAGATCCTGGTCCATCGCGGCAAAAAGGCCGTATTGTCCTAGTGAGCCTGGAGCGGCCTCGTGCGAAAATACCTGGCATATTGAGTCGGGATTCCATGGCGCGCGTTCTTCAAGACATCGGCTTCGTTCATCTGCATGTGCATTCGTCCTACTCGCTCCTCGAAGGAGCGATGAAGGTCGAGCAATTGGCGAAGCTCGCGGCAGCCGACAAACAGCCGGCGCTGGCGCTCACCGACACCAACAACCTCTTCGGCGCGCTCGAGTTTTCGCAAAAGCTGTCCGGCATGGGCATCCAGCCGATCGCCGGATTGCAGCTCTCGGTGTGCTTCGAAGAGCCAGACCCGATCGCGCGCGTGCAGCCTCAGGCTGCCGACATCGTTCTGCTCGCGCAGACGGATGAAGGCTATCGCAACCTCATGCGCCTCGCGAGCCGCGCTTACTTCGACGTTCCGCTCGGAGACGCGCCTCAGGTCGCCGCCCCGGTTCTCGCCGCTCATTGTGAAGGCCTGATCGCGCTGACGGGCGGTTGGACCGGACCGCTCGATGCCGCGCTGCGAAGCGGTGCGCGATCCGATCTCGCTCAGACACGGCTGGACATCCTCAAACACGCCTTCGGCCACCAACTCTACGT
>NZ_JBFUKD010000877.1:0-1295 GCF_056401005.1 Microvirga sp. P4_G7
TCCCAATTCCAACGCCGTCCTGCCGGGATGCACCCGCAAGGCGCTGATGGCTCTTGCCGCCGAACGCCAGATTCGGATCGAGGAGAGACCGATTTCCYTTGAGGAGGCGCTGGCCGCCAAGGAGGCTTTCATCACCAGCGCGTCGACCTTCCTGCAACCAGTCGTGGCGATCGATGGCCGCAATGTCGCGGACGGAAAACCAGGGCCGCTGGCCACGCGCCTTCGCGAGATCTACATCGACTTTGCCCGCGCGACGGCGCAGTGATCATGTAGAAAAGGTAAGTTTCTCGCGAGAACCGAGAATCGCTCGGATGTTGCTTGATTTGCTCCCTTCGGTTCGTTCAGGCTCAAGACGGAACTTTCCTCGGCGCACGGCGTCTTTTCCCGGTATTCCTGCCCCATGACAACAGATGCTCCGCTCGTTCCTGTATTCGACGGACACAACGACGTTCTGCTTCGCCTCTGGCGGTCGGGAAGCAAGACGGCTGAACAGGACTTTCTTCGGCTCGGAAGCTCGGGTCACATCGACCTTCCGCGCGCGAGGGCAGGCGGCTTCGCTGGCGGACTTTTTGCCGTCTACATTCCATCGGTCGGACATCCTCCGGAAGCGCCGGGCCTCGCCGAGGCCCAGGCGTCCACGATCGAACTGATTTCGCTCCTCGCGCGCATCGAGCGCGCATCGGATGGTGGGTTGAGGATTTGCCGGAACGGTCGCGATATCCGCAACGCCGTTGCCGATCAGGCCATTGCTGCGGTCCTTCACATCGAAGGCGCCGAAATGATCGACCCCGATCTGAAGATGCTCGACATGCTCCATCAGGCCGGGTTGCGCACGATGGGTCCGGTGTGGAGCCGCTCGAATATCTTCGGGCACGGCGTGCCGTTTCGGTTTCCCTCAACGCCCGATATCGGGCCGGGCCTTACCGACGTGGGCAAGGCGTTGGTGCAGGCCTGCAATCAATTGCGGATCATGATTGATCTGTCGCATCTCAACGAGCAAGGTTTCTGGGACGTGGCCGCGATCTCCGATGCGCCGCTCGTCGCAAGTCATTCGAATGCTCATGCGCTGACCCCGCATTCCCGCAATTTGACGGACCGGCAGCTCGATGCGATCCGCGAGCGGGATGGTCTCGTCGGAGTCAATTTCGGGACGATGTTCATGCGGATCGATGGCCGCAAAGACCCCGAAACGACCCTGGACGATCTGGTGCGCCATATCGACTACCTCGTCGAGCGGATCGGCATCGATAGGGTCGGCTTCGGATCGGATTACGACGGGACGACGGTGCCGGCGG
>NZ_JBFUKD010000878.1:0-1295 GCF_056401005.1 Microvirga sp. P4_G7
TGATGGCCGCGTGCATGCGGTGCCGGGCGCGAACGCTGCGGCTGCTCACGACGCGGTTCGCGAAGCTCGGATGCCGGAATCGGAGCCGGCATATCCGCCGGAAGCGGCATCACCGGAACCTTCAGACGCGTCAGCTTTTCGATGTCGCGCAGATAGGCGCGCTCTTCGTCGTTACAGAACGAAATCGCGAGACCAGTCGCACCAGCGCGAGCCGTACGGCCGATCCGGTGGACATAGGATTCCGGTACGTTCGGCAAATCGTAGTTGATGACGTGCGATACGCCATCGACGTCGATACCGCGGGCGGCAATGTCCGTCGCTACGAGAACGCGGCACGTCCCGGCCCGGAAGGCCGCCAGAGCGCGTTCGCGCTGCGGCTGGGACTTGTTGCCGTGGATCGCCGCGGCGGCGATGCCGACCTTCTCGAGATACCGGACGACCTTGTCCGCGCCGTGCTTGGTGCGGGAGAAGACGAGTACGCGATCGATGGTCTCATCGCGCAGAACCGCTTCGAGCAAAGGCGACTTCTGGCCGGTCTGCACGAAAATGACGCTCTGCTCGACTCGCTCCGCCGTCGTCGCGACGGGCGTGACCGCGACTTTGGCGGGGTTGCGAAGAAAATCGTCGGCAAGCGACGCGATCGTCTTCGGCATCGTCGCCGAGAAGAACAGGCTCTGGCGCTCTTTCGGAAGAAGCTTCACGACCCGCTTCAGGGCGTGAATGAATCCGAGATCGAGCATCTGGTCCGCTTCGTCGAGAACCAGGATTTCGACTTCGCGCAAGCTGAGCGCATTGCGGTCGATCAGATCGAGCAGGCGCCCCGGCGTTGCGACGAGAATATCGACGCCGTTGGAAAGGTCGCGCTCCTGCTTGCCGATATTGACGCCGCCGAACACGACGGCGGTCGTCAGGCGGAGATGGCGTCCGTACGTGCGGAAGCTGTCGGCGATCTGGCTTGCGAGCTCTCGGGTGGGGCTCAAGACCAGCGTGCGGCAGGTCTTGCGAGTCAGCTGACCGCGGCTCGCGTCGAGGCGATGAAGAATCGGCAGGGCGAAGGCCGCCGTCTTGCCGGTACCGGTCTGGGCGATGCCGCACAGATCACGGCCTTGGAGGACATGCGGAATGGCTTGCGCCTGGATCGGCGTCGGCTTCTCGTAGCCTTCGCCAGCAAGCGCCTTCAGGATCGGCTGGGCCAATCCGAAATCAGTAAAGAGGGTCATAAATGTCTTTCGAGACAAGGCGGCAAGCCGAAGCGCCGTGCGCAGGTAATAGGCGTTTGGCGCAGGGAAAAGGGG
>NZ_JBFUKD010000879.1:0-1286 GCF_056401005.1 Microvirga sp. P4_G7
GATGAAATGCGGGCGGGCGAACTCTTTGGCGAGCTTGCGGCCATGGACGGCATCAAGCGGTCAGCTAACGTAACGGCATTGACCCGCGGTGAAGCCTGCGTGATGCCCTCCAGTGTGTTCCGCGAGCTGGTCTATAGCGATCGCGTGGTCGCCGAACGACTGTTCTGCTTGATGGCTTCGCGCATCCGCGAACTCAACGAACGCTTCGTCGAACAAACGGTGCTCGATCTTCGGCACCGCCTCTATTCGGAGTTGCTGCGTCTGTCGATTCCACGCGGCGCCTCTGTCGAGCGCGTGGTGACGCCTCCGCCCTTCCACCACATCCTCGCCTCCCGTATCGGATGCCGGCGCGAGCAGGTGACGCGCGAGTTTACGGTGATGGCGCAAGAGGGCCTGATCGAGCGCACGCGCGGCGCCCTCGTGTTGCGCCGTCCCGATCTCTTGCGCGAGCGCGTGACCGACGCGCTCCGAGAGGGAACTTAGGGCGTGGACTCATAAGCGCGCAGCCATAGCCGGATTGATGCTAGTTTGATGAAGGCGAGATAGTTGGCGGCGAGCTTGTCATAGCGGGTGGCGATCCGCCGGCATTGCTTGATCTTGTTGAAGAAGCGCTCGACCAGGTTACGCGCTCGGTAGAGGTATGGACTTAAGCAGATCGGCTCCTTGCGATTTCGTTTTGGCGGGATGTTCGCCCACGCACCTTTCTGACTCGCGAACTCCCTGATCCAGTCCGCATCATATCCGCGATCTGCGAGCAACGTCGTTCGGGGTTGCAATTCCGCCAGGAGAACCGAGCAAAAGCGATTGTCGTGTGCCTCGCCTGGCGTGAGGCCAAGGCGCACTGGCAGACCATCGGGGTCTACTACCGCGTGAATCTTGCTGGTAAGTCCGCCTCGTGAACGATCCATGTGTTGCTCGCGATTGTCCGCGATACAGGCACCGTGCTGGTGCACGCGCGCAACCGACGTATCGATCATCTGCACCGCCGCGTCATGAGCTTTGGCGAGGGCGTCCATGATCTGATCCCAAACACCAGCCCGGCGCCAACGAACGAAGCGGTTGTAGCAGGTGGTATGAGGACCAAAGCCCTCCGGAAGATCGCGCCACGGCGCACCTGATCGCAAGACCCAGAATATACCGTTGAGCACACGACGGTCATCGACGCGGGGAACGCCGCGTGGCTTGTTCGGGAGCATCGGTCCAATGACACTCCATTCGTTGGCGCTGAGTTCATACCGCATGATTCGTGCTCCGATTTTTCGGGAGTTGGAATCACAATTTCGGAT
>NZ_JBFUKD010000880.1:0-1282 GCF_056401005.1 Microvirga sp. P4_G7
CATCAATAAGGGCGAGACGATCCTGCTCGATCCAACCGGCACATCGACCGTGACGGATGACGGTGTGCTGGGCAGCTTGAAGATTTGGACACAATCAGACGAAAGTGCGGCCCAAGTAAAGTTCGGAATCTCGACGCTCGGTGGGGTCGTGGCACTTCCCGATGGACTTGTGATCGGCGGCAAGGTTCGCGTCGACGGCGTCGACATCGGCACAATCACGCAGGACGGTACGACGAATGAGGGCCTCGTTGTCACGTTCAACGAGAATGGGACGGCCGCTCGCGTACAATCCCTGGTTCACGCGCTTAACTTTACCAGCTTGGACGTTGCCGACTTTCCGCGAAAGGTGACCTACCACGTCGTACTTCTCGACCAGTACGGGCTCTGGACTGACGACGCGCAATCCTCGGTCAATATCTCGGATCCCGCCAATGATCCCGCCGTAAGCGTAACCCCCCAAAACTACTCCATCTTGGATACGCAAACCGTCACCCTGTTCCCAGGGGCCACCATATCGGATCCTCAGAACGACGAACTGACCCTGGTAGTGAGGCTGAGCCAAGCAGCCAACGGTACTCTCACGGGCTATACATCCGGAAGCTATCAGAAGGCGGCAGGGCTATATTTTCTGAAAGGGACTGCCGCGGAAGTTCAGGCTGCCTTGCAAAGTCTCGTGTTTGTTCCGAAGGATCGCGACGATCCAGGTGCGATCGAGACGACAAAGTTTTCGATCGAAGTGATCGATTCAACGGGCTTTACTAAGAACAGCACCGTCAGCGTCAGCGCGCGTGATGGCCTCGGGAACGCCGCGCCGACGGATGTCCTTTTGTCGGAGACGACGGTGAAGGAATTCGCGGCCAACACATCCGGTATCGGCACTTTGAGTGCGGTGGATCCCGATTTGGGCGACACGTTCACATATGCGTTCGCGAAGGATGTGAACGACGTCACGCAGGATGGCGAAGGTCGCTTCGACATTCAGGAGATCAACGGCGAGTGGCTGGTGGTCGTCAAGGATGGCATTCGGATCGACTTCGAGCAGAAGCGCACGTTCGAGCTGGTCGTGAAGGTCACCGATCTCGCGGGCGCCTCGAAGGACGTTCCGATCACCGTTGCGGTTCGTAACGTCGGCGTGGAGATCGTCAACGGAACGGCGAACGGCGACCTGATCAAATCTGGATCGGGCGGCGATCAGCTCAAGGGCAACGGCGGCAACGACACGCTGCACGGCGGCGGTGGCAAGGACACGCTTACCGGTGGCGCCGATAACGATGTCTTCGTG
>NZ_JBFUKD010000881.1:0-1277 GCF_056401005.1 Microvirga sp. P4_G7
GTGGAACGGTTCGGTACTCCCGGCCTTCGAGGAATGCGTGTTCTGAGATCATCCTGCGGCTTCCACAAACCCCATAGCCTCATCCCGAGGAGCCGCAAGGTTGCGTCTCGAAGGAAGTAGGCTCAGGACGCTGCCTTCAATCCAAGAATACCGAGGACGATCAGGCCGATGCACGCAAGGCGCAGCGCAGTCGCGGGTTCGCCGAGAAGATAGATGCCGAGGATGGCCGTGCCGACCGTGCCGATGCCGGTCCACACCGCATAGCCGGTCCCGACGGGGAGCGTCTTCAGCGCGATGCCGAGCAGGACGACGCTGACGACCATGCTCACTGCAGTGAGCAGAGAGGGTATCAGCCGTGTGAAACCGTCGGTGTATTTCAGGCCGATGGCCCAGCCGATTTCAAAGAGGCCGGCGAGAACCAGATAAATCCATGCCATGACAAAACTCTGTGTGTCAGTGGCAGGGTCGTCCCCACCCGGAAACAAAACAAATGGCGAGGTCGTCCCCGCCTGGCCGGAATATATGCGTTCCCTCTCGTCTCGCAAGTTTTGGACTGCAGCAGGAAAGTTCTACTCGCTGGAAAGGCGGCTCGACGGCCTGAGGGCGCGCAACGGCTCGAACGGCGCGTAGGAATTATGTTTCCACGCGTCGCCACATTGCATGCAGATCGATCGAAACAGGAAATCGTTCTCTTCCATGCGCTTTGCGAGGCGCTCCTGCCGGGCGCGATTTTCGCTGTCGGCGTCCGTGGTCCCCGCGGGACGCACTTTCAACGTCAGCGCCGGCGATTCGGTGGTCGTCTGAGCCATGACCGGACTGGCGAGGATGGCCATGGCGACGATGACCGGAAGACGAAAACGCATTGAAAACTCCTTGAAATCGACGCGCATGCTAGGAAAGACAGGACGCTAGGTGATAGTGTTTCGTCAAGGACGAAGAATGGGGATCCGCCCTTATTCCCGCCGAACGCTCACTGCATCTCCCATCAGCGTCCGCTGGCAAAATGATGATATTTCATCATTTGTTCTATGCGCGACGTCGGGATAGGCATGCGGTGAGAACCGCAGGCCTCCAATGACGACGACATCCATGAACACCGTGTCTGCCCCTCCGCGTTTCGACAGGATCGATTTCGGCCTTTACGCGGCTACCGCCTTCCTGTGGGGTGTGAGCTGGATCGGCATTCGCGCGCAACTCGGCATTGTCACGCCGGAGATGTCCGTCTTATGGCGGTTCATGCTCGCGGCTGCCGTCATGTGGGGATGGCTCCGGGTCGC
>NZ_JBFUKD010000882.1:0-1276 GCF_056401005.1 Microvirga sp. P4_G7
GGCTTGATCAGATCAGCAGGCTTGGTCACATCAACAGGCTTGGTCACATCAACAGGCTTGGTCACATCGATCCTTGGAACTCTCAGCGCCACAGAATAGCCCGCGTGACCGCAGACCGGAACGACGGATGTCGACGGGGTGGGAATGCATTCTTTGTGACAGCCGAAGCGCGAGGGCGGTCAAATTTGGAAGGTGATGCAGTCGTCGCGATGGGTGAAGATGGCTCCGGCGGTAGGATTCGAACCTACGACCAACGGATTAACAGTCCGCTGCGCTACCGCTGCGCCACGCCGGAATATCTCCACATTGCGGAGGCGGGGAAGACCCCGGATCCGCTCCTCGAAGTGCCCGGTTTACCGGAGCAGCCCGTCGAGTTGCTGAGGTCCGGAGGCATATATCAGGGCCCAGGCGGTTGCAAGCCCCTTTCCTGTGAGAGATGTTCATCCTCGGCTGTTGCTCTTTAGTGCCGCGCTCTGCTATGGAGCACCCGCCGCATTGGCGGCTCCCCAGGATGGCCTCGTGGCGGAGTGGTTACGCAGAGGACTGCAAATCCTTGTACGGGGGTTCGATTCCCTCCGAGGCCTCCAATCTTTCTAMGCGTGAGGCATCCATGCTCGATTTCGCGCAAGCGCGCCGCACGATGGTCGACAGCCAGTTGCGGACCTTCGATGTCAACGACATCCCGCTTCTCGATGTCATGGATGACGTTCCACGCGAATTGTTCGTTCTGCCCGGCCGCGAATCCCTGGCCTATATCGACCAGAGCGTCCTCGTCGGTGACGGCGCGGAGCCCCGGTTCATGCTGGCTCCGATGATTCTCGCGCGGATGATCCAAACGCTCGAGATCGAATCGGGCGACAAGGCTCTCGATGTGGCCTGCGGCCGTGGCTATTCCTCTGCGATCATGGCCAAGCTTGGCGCGACGGTTGTCGGGCTCGAAGGGTCGGACTCGCTTGCGACCGCCGCGGCGCGGTGCGTGGCGGATGCGGGCATTTCGGGCGTATCGGTCAAAGCCGGTCCACTCGAGAACGGCTATTCCGAGGGCGCGCCCTACGATGTCATCCTGATCAACGGCGCTGTCGGCGTGCGTCCTGAGCAATTGCTTCAGCAATTGGCTGAGGGCGGGCGTCTCGTCTGCGTCGAAGGGCAGGGGGGATCTGCACAGGCGACCCTGTACGTTCGGTCCGGCGACGCGTTCGGATCGCGGCGATTGTTCAACGCCGCAGCACCTGTTTTGTCGGCATTTGCGCCCAAACCGGTCTTCGTTTTCAATGAT
>NZ_JBFUKD010000883.1:0-1270 GCF_056401005.1 Microvirga sp. P4_G7
CGTGACTGATCATGATGTAGGAGAGCCCCAGCGTATCCTTGAGTTCGAGCAGCAGGTTGATGATCTGCGCGCGGATCGAGACGTCGAGCGCCGAAACCGGCTCATCGAGAATGATGACCTTCGGTTCGAGGATGAGCGCGCGGGCGATTCCGATGCGCTGGCGCTGTCCGCCTGAGAATTCGTGCGGAAGTCGCGTCGCGTGTTCCGGGCGCAGGCCGACCTTCGCCAAGATGTCCGCGATCCGGGCATCGACTTCGCTGCGCGCCTTGACGCCATGAAGGCGCAACGGATCTTCCAGCGTCTTGCGCACCGTCTGCCGCGGATTGAGTGACGAATACGGATCTTGGAACACCATCTGCACGATGCGTGCCCTGCCCTTCCGATCCATCCCGGTCCCGTTGACGTCGTGCCCATCAAGCACGATGCGTCCGCGCGTCGGCGCCTGCAGTCCCAGGATCGACAGCGCAAAGGTGGATTTTCCGCAGCCGGATTCACCGACGAGACCGAGRCACTCGCCGCGCTTCAGTTCCAGGTCGAGGCCATCGACCGCATGGAGCAGCCGTCGCTTCCCGCTGAGACCGCCACCGACAGGAAAATGCACCGCAAGATCGTCGACTTTAAGAATGGTGTCGCTCATCGATTCACTCATGATGATGACACCGCACTCGCCCGCCATCGCCGAGGCGGTCTTCGCCAGGATCGACGTTCACGCAGATCTCCGTGGCTGCGTGACAGCGAGGATTGAATCGACATCCTTTGGGAAATTGCGCCACCGGCGGCACTGTCCCGGTGATTTCCTGCAAGCGCTTGCGCCCATGTCGCGACCTGGCGCCGAGGAGCGGCAAGGAGGCCACGAGGCCGCTTGTGTATGGGTGGCGCGGATCGCGAAAGACTTCCTCGGCCACCCGTTGCTCCACGATGCGCCCGGCATACATGACGCCGACCTGCCGGCACATATTGGCAATCAGTCCGAGATCGTGGCTGATCATCAGGACGGCTGTGCCCTTTGCCGCGCAAAGGTCGCGGATGAGTTCGAGGATCTCGGCCTGCACCGTCACATCGAGCGCGGTCGTCGGTTCGTCGGCGAGAAGCAGGTCGGGTCCGCAAGCGAGTGCAATCGCAATCATGACGCGCTGTCGCATGCCGCCCGACAATTGATGCGGGTAATCTTTCACCCGCCGTTCCGGGGCCGGAACGCGAACGCTGGCCAACGCATCGACGGCGAGACGCTGCGCGTCCGACCAACTGGCCCCCTTGTGCAGAACAAACT
>NZ_JBFUKD010000884.1:0-1270 GCF_056401005.1 Microvirga sp. P4_G7
CACTTTGTATCGACAATCACCGATCCGACCGTCATTGCGCTGGATGCCCAGTGGGGCAGCGGTAAGACCACGTTTTTGAAGATGTGGGCAGGGGAACTCCGAAAGGAAGGGTTCCCAGTCGTTTACTTTGACGCGTTTGAACACGACTATTTTGAGGATGCATTCCTTGCCATAGCCGGGGAGATCATCGCTCTAGCGGAGGAGAAGAAACAAGCAAACACGCCGCTGGGACAAAAGTTCTATGCCCGCGCGAAAGGTGTGGCCAAAATTCTCGGGAGTTCGGGGTTGCGGCTAGCTGTCAAGGGGGCAACGTTTGGAGCGGTGGACACTGTYGACTACGGCGACGCCGTTGATAAGGTGATCGAAGCAGCAGGTGGTGAAATCGAGCAACTCGTCGATGAGCATATCGGATCGCTGCTCACGAGGCAGAAAGAGCAAAAGAATGCAATCAAGCAATTTCGTGATGCTCTCTCCGATCTGCCTTCTCTTCTTTCAGAAACCAATGGTAGCACAACAGACGAAGAGAAAAAAAGGCCGCTCATCTTTATTATTGATGAGTTGGATCGCTGCCGCCCTGTGTTCGCGCTTCAAATACTTGAGCGGGTCAAGCACTTCTTCTYGGTCGAAAACGTTCACTTTGTCCTGGGCGTGCATCTCGGGCAACTGAGGAACTCGGTGACTGGCGCCTATGGCGCTAGTCTCGATGCGCGCCTCTATCTCGAAAAGTTCATCCATCTGACCGTCCCGTTGCTGGACACACCTCAGGACGAGCGGCATCTCACTCCCGGTCGTTACATCGAACATCTGGCGCGAACGTTAGAACTGCGCGCCAGGGAAATTGATTTTCTTGTCGAAGAATTGGCTTTTATTGCAAACCGACATAACTTCAGCCTCCGAACTGTCGAGAGAATTATGACGACAGTTTCACTAAGTTTGGCGTTTGCAGGGAGATTTATACAGCCACCGGCAATCCTTGCTGGTCTATGTATTCTCAAGGTAATCAGTCCAGAACTTTTCGTGAAAGCGAAGCGCGRGACACTTGGCTTCAGTGAGGTAAATGTAGCTCTTGGACTCGACTGGCCGGTCGATGAATATGGTCAACGGCGACAAGATTACGTGCTTGGATTTTGGAAGTACTGCCTCGGGGAACAGATGCCTGAAGAAGATCTGGCAGACTATCGAAGGTCAATTAACAGCTATAGCCTCAATAGGAATCGCGTCGTTCCGATCGTAGCGAACGCAGTGGTAGATCGGTTGAGGCCCTCCGAAG
>NZ_JBFUKD010000885.1:0-1265 GCF_056401005.1 Microvirga sp. P4_G7
GATCGCATCATCTACGATGCCAAGAAGGGCGCGCTCTACTACGACGCCGACGGCACCGGCGCGACCGCGCAGATCCAGATCGCCACGCTCTCGAAAAACCTCAAGATGACCTACAGGGATTTTTTCGTGGTTTGACGCTATAAAGACTCTCGTCTTCTCGGGTAGCCCAGAAAGCTGGTCCCCATGACTCACCCCGTTTCAGTGATCGATTGGCTTCTCGACTCCGATCCATCGATACGCTGGCAAGTGATGCGTGACCTGATCGACGCTCCAAAGGAGAGATGGGCGGAAGAGCGAGCCAAAGTCGAGACCCAGGGTTGGGGTGCGAGGCTTCTGTCCCATCAGGACGAGGATGGGCAGTGGGCAGGCGGTGCATTTCTGCCGCGTGAATTCGACCATCGCGAGTGGAACGACGTCGGCCAACCGTGGACGGCTACCTGTTTTTCACTGACGCAAATGCGCGAATTTGGTCTTGATCCATCCTCCGAGCGGGCGAAACGCACCGTTGCATTGATCGGCGCCAACGCTCGCTGGGAAGAGGGCGGCCAACCCTATTGGCAAGGAGAAGTCGAAGAGTGCATCAACGGCCGGACCGTGGCCGATGGAGCTTATTTCGGTGTCGATGTGTCGGCGATCGTCTCGAGGCTCGTGGGCGAGCGCCTGGGCGATGGCGGCTGGAACTGCGAGAGGTGCAACGGCTCCCTCCGCTCGTCATTCGCGAGCACGATCAACGTGCTGGAGGGGCTGTTGGAGTACGAGAAGGCCACCGGAGGAACGCCTGAATCCCGACAAGTGCGCCGATCTGGAGAGAGCTATCTGCTGGAGCGAAATCTCTTTCGTCGCCTCAGCACCGGTGAACCGGCGGACGAGGCGTTTTTGCGCTTCCTGTATCCGAACCGCTGGCGGTACGACATCTTGCGCGCGCTCGACTATTTCCGGTCCTCTGCGATGCAAACAGGCGCCGCTCCCGATCCGCGCCTGCGTGCGGCCATCGATCACCTGCGGGCGCGGCGGCTTGTGGACGGCACATGGCCTCTCGACTGGAATCTGCCGGGTCGAGTGTGGTTCACGTTCGACGAAGGGCCGGGCAAGCCATCGCGCTGGGTGACGCTCCGGGCATTGCGCGTGCTCAGATGGTGGGAGCGTTAGCGGCGGCCGGGAATGCCGCTGCCGACTGCGCGTTAGACTATTCCAGATGAAACAGGACCCAGCGGCTAGCCTCGGATCTCGCGCCAGAACGCATACCAGGTATTCCAGCCCATGCC
>NZ_JBFUKD010000886.1:0-1262 GCF_056401005.1 Microvirga sp. P4_G7
TCTGATGCCGATTACGATGCCTTGCGCCATCGTTACGATCTTCTGGAAGAGCATTTTCCAGAACTCAAATCATCCGAGAGTCTGACGCAGAAGGTCGGCGCGAAGGCGTCCGAGAAGTTCGGCAAGATCAAGCACCGCATTCCGATGCTGTCGCTGTCGAACGGCTTCAGCGATGAGGATGTGCAGGATTTCGTCGACCGCATCCGCCGCTTTCTCCAAATCAAGGACGGCGCTCCGCTGCTGTTCACGGCGGAGCCGAAGATCGACGGGCTTTCGCTGAGCCTTCGCTACGAAAAGGGCGAGCTCGTCAGCGCCGCCACACGCGGTGATGGCGCTGAGGGCGAGGACGTCACGGCCAATGCGCGAACCGTCGAGGATATTCCAAAGAAGCTCAAGGGTGCCAATGTGCCGGCAATCTGCGAGGTGAGGGGAGAGGTTTACCTCTCGCATGCGGATTTCGCCGCAATCAATGAGCGTCAGCAGGCCGCCGGAAAGCCGGTCTTCGCCAATCCGCGAAACGCGGCCGCCGGCAGTCTGCGCCAACTCGATCCCAAGATCACCGCGTCGCGGCCGTTGCGTTTCTTCGCTTATGCGTGGGGCGAAATGAGTGCCATGCCGTCGAGCACGCAGCATGGCATGATCGAACGCTTCAACGCGTTTGGATTGAAGACCAATCCGTTGACCAAGCTGTGCGCGAGCGTCGAGGAATTGCTGGCGCAATATCACGCCATCGAGACCGATCGCGCCAATCTCGGCTACGATATCGACGGCGTCGTCTACAAGGTGGATGACTTGGCGCTGCAGGAGCGCCTTGGTTTCGTTTCGCGCTCACCGCGCTGGGCGCTCGCCCATAAATTTCCGGCACAGAAAGCCATCACGATTCTCGAGGACATCGAGATCAATGTCGGTCGCACAGGTTCGCTCAATCCGATCGCGAAGCTGAAACCTGTTACCGTTGGTGGCGTCGTGGTGTCGAATGCGACGCTGCACAACGAAGATTACATTCGCGGTATCGGTGGTGACGGTCAGCCGATTCGCGACGGTGTCGACATTCGTATCGGCGACACGGTCGTCGTGCTGCGCGCCGGCGACGTCATCCCAAAAGTGCTGGAGGTCGTCCTCGACAAGCGGCCGGCCGACGCAAAGCCGTACGTCTTTCCGACGCGCTGCCCTGCCTGCGACAGCCACGCGGTGCGAGAGGTCAATCCGCGTACGGGGCGAGAAGACTCGGTCCGTCGTTGCACCGGAGGCCTGATCTGCCC
>NZ_JBFUKD010000887.1:0-1259 GCF_056401005.1 Microvirga sp. P4_G7
CCCTCATCGTTACCGCCCGCCCCTCTTCAGCAATTCGATTTTGTAGACGTCCGTGTCCTGTTCGAAGAAGAACGTCGCCAGGTTTTTACCGTCGTGAGACATCTCCTTGATCGGCGTCGGCGACAGTCCGAGCGCTTCGAGCCTGTGGTGTTCACCCCTCAAATCGTCAACGGCGAGCGCGAGATGGCCATATCCATCACCCACCGCATACGGCTCGGTGCGCCCCGCATTGATGGTCAACTCGACTTCGAAATCAGCCTCCGCATTGCGCAGATAGACGAGCGTGAAGCCGTCGAACGCAAAGCGATCGGCAATATCGAGCCCGAAGGCGTTTCGGTAAAACGACACCGAGCGTTGCTCATCGAGAACGCGGATCATCGTATGGATTGCTTTCGCCATGGCGCGCTCGCTTGCAGTGAGGTTGTGGACGGCGGGAACCGCTCGATACCTCAGATTTCGCCGTCTGTGGAGAGCACTAGAGGCCGCGAGGCGTCAATCCAAAAGCCTCAGCCAGCAGCGCATAGGAGCGCGTTCGGGCGGAATGATCAAAGATCGCCGACGTCACCATCAGTTCATCCGCCTTCGTGCTCTCGGCAAGAGCCGACAAATTGGCTCTTACGGTCTCCGGAGACCCCACGAAGAGACGCGATCGGTTCCGGCGGATCATCTCGCGATCTGCGGGAGTGTAGGAATAGGCGAGCGCTTCATCAGGGCTTGGAAGCGGGCCGAACTCACCACGCATGCGGCGCAGAAAATTGAAGTCGGCGCTCGCTGCGAGATACTCCGCGGCGTCATCCGTCTCTGCGCAGATGGCGGCGACGCCGAGAATGGCGTGCGGCGACGACCGCCAGCGAGACGGGACGAATTCATTGCGATAGCTCAGCATCGAATCGCGGGCGTCGTGATTTGCGAAATGATGGGCGAATGCGAAACCCATTCCGAGACGGGCGGACAAATGCGCGCTGTAATCGCTCGAGCCCAGCAACCAGATGGGCGGCAGAGGCACACCCGACGGCATGACTTCGACCCGCTGGAAAGGATGGTTCTCCGGAAATTCCCGTGTTTCCCAAAGCGTCAGCTCCTGCAAACGCTCCTGGAAGTCGTCGCGACCCGGATCCTCCTGCCGCTGACGGAGCGCATAAGTCGTGACCGGGTCGGTCCCCGGTGCGCGTCCCAGACCGAGGTCGATACGGCCGGGGAACAGAGCCTCCAACGTCTTGAACCGCTCGGCGACCATCAGGGGTGCGTGGTTTGGCAGC
>NZ_JBFUKD010000888.1:0-1257 GCF_056401005.1 Microvirga sp. P4_G7
TGGCGGTGGTGGCAGCGATACTCTTTTCGGCGGTCGCGGAAACGACAGACTCACCGGCGGCACCGAAGGCGACGTCTTCGTGTTCGACACCGCTCCGAACACCCAAACCAACTCGGACACGATCACCGATTTCGATACAAACGAAGACAAGATCTATCTCGATGCGATTGCCTTCCCTCGCCTGGGTCCGCGCTCGTCTTTCGGCGAGCCGAAATCACTTGCGCAAACGGCGTTTATTTCTGGATCCGATGTGTCTGCCGGCACCTCGACGGAACATCGCATCATCTACAACACGACCACGGGAGCGCTCTACTACGACGTGGACGGTTCCGGAAACGGAACAGTCAACCATGCAGCCGTGCAAATTGCAGTCCTCAGCACAAAGCCGGCTCTGACCGTGGCTCACCTTTTCATCATCTGATCGCGGCCGAAGTGACGCCTTAGCGGCGCGCATTTTCCTCGATCTCGCCGCTCGCGCGGCCCGTATTACTCTTTGCGACGTGGAGGCCAGAATGGCAGTTCCTTACACTCTCGAAATCGTTGCCGGCTCATCGGGCGCACAAGCCGGTGAGGAGCCGCTGTACAATGTGCTGTTCGATGAGAACCTCGCGAACGACACGTTGATCGGAACGATATCGAATGCTCAGCCCGGATGGCGTTATTCGTTCAACTTCGGGCCTGGATTCGACGGAGACGGTGAAGGGCGCTTCTACATCGTCGGCAATCAGATCTTCGTAAAGGCAGCCAAGGCCGCAGACGGGTCGAGCCTGTTCGACTTCGAGGTCGCGAGCACCTATGCGATGTCGATCACCGGAATCGAACTGGGCGGCGGAACGGGTACGCAAGCCGGACAGTTCAACGTCTACATGAGGGACAAGAACGACGCGCCGAACGCACTGGCTCTCGTCAATGAAGGTGGCGGTACGGACCTGTCGGTCGTGGAGAAACGCGCGGCCGACACCGTGATCGGCAACTTGAGAGCGTCGGATCAGGATGAGGATCTCGGATTCGGCGACACTCTGACCTTTTCGATCATCGAGAACCCGGGCAGCCGGTTCAAGCTGGACGCAACGGGCAAGAAGGTCGTTCTCGCTGCTCCGCTCGATTACAACGCGTCCGATCTGCAATCGGACGGCGGTGGAAAGTACTACGAAATCAAGGTCCGCGTCACCGATGCCGGCGGCCCGGGAGGCACCGCGCTTTCGGAAGAGAAGACGTTCAAGGTTTATGTCATCGACGACGGTGTTCCGAACAAGG
>NZ_JBFUKD010000889.1:0-1255 GCF_056401005.1 Microvirga sp. P4_G7
AGGTTCTCTTTCAAAGCAGCCTTGAGGCGTTCGGCTTTTCGTTCGGCTCTCACGTCCGTCATGATTTCACGCGACCCATCGTCGCCTTCATCAGATAAAGACTTCGCAAACGGGCCTCAACCAGATTATCAGTGTCCGAGGCGTTGACCGAGATCAATGCCGATCGTCGCCGCCCCCGTCTAGTTTGGGGCGTTTCCACGCCGCATCCGGTGAGATGATGGACTATCAAGACTACTTCGCCTCCGCCCTTGAACGCCTGAAACAGGAACGGCGCTATCGCGTTTTCGCCGACATCGAGCGGCAGGCCGGCCGTTTCCCAACGGCGATCTGGCATAGCCCGGAAGGGCGTCGCGACATCACCGTGTGGTGTTCCAACGATTATCTGGGCATGGGGCAGAACAAAGGCGTCATGCGCGCCATGGTCGAAACGGCATGGCGGGTCGGCACGGGCGCCGGGGGCACCCGCAATATTTCCGGCAACAGTCACCCTCTCGTCGATCTGGAAGCGGAGCTCGCGGATCTCCACGGCAAGGAGGCGGGCCTGGTCTTCACCTCCGGCTACGTTTCGAACCAAACCGGCATATCGACGATTGCCAAGCTTCTGCCGAATTGCATGGTGCTGTCCGACGCTCTCAACCACAATTCGATGATCGAGGGCGTTCGCCAGTCCGGTTGCGACAAGGCTGTCTTCCGCCACAACGATCTGGCCCACCTCGAAGAATTGCTGATCGGCGCTGGGAATCGGCCGAAGCTCATCGTCTTCGAGAGCGTCTACTCGATGGATGGGGACATTTCGCCGATCCACGCAATTTGCGATCTCGCCGACCGCTACGATGCCATGACCTATCTGGACGAAGTTCACGCCGTCGGCATGTATGGCCAGCGCGGCGGCGGCATCGCGGAGCGCGACGGCGCCATGCATCGAATCGACGTGATCGAGGGCACGCTGGGCAAGGCATTCGGCGTCATGGGCGGTTACATCGCCGCATCCCGGACGATCGTCGATGCCGTGCGCAGCTTCGCTCCCGGCTTCATCTTCACCACCGCCCTTCCCCCGGCCGTGGCGGCCGCTGCTKCCGCCTCCGTGCGCCACCTCAAGACATCCTCGGACGAGCGTGCCAAGCAGCACTACCAGGTGAACCGCACCAAGGCCGCGCTCGTCCATGCGGGTCTGCCCGTGTTGCCGACCGACACGCACATCGTGCCGATCATGGTCCGCGACGCGGAGGCCTGCAAAGCCGCCTCGGACCGGCTC
>NZ_JBFUKD010000890.1:0-1255 GCF_056401005.1 Microvirga sp. P4_G7
ATGCTGCTGAACCTCGATCAGGGGGCGAACACGCGCAAGAAATATCTGCGAACGGTCTTCGACAGCATGATTTTCATGCTCGGAATTTTCGTCAGCGGGGCGTTTCTTCTGGTGCGGCTCTATCGGGGTCTGGATGAGGCCAACAAGGCGCGTCGGCTTCTGCGCCAGGAACAGGAATTCTCCGACCTTCTCATCAACAACATCAGCAACCAGGGCATCGTCATCTTCAACGAGAACCTGACTTGTCTGCTGTGGAATCCTGGGATGGAGGCACTCGTCCACATCGAGGCCGCGCACGTCGTCGATCGGTCTCTCCGCGAGGCGGTCCCGCTCTTCGTGCGCGACGAAGTCGGCCAAGGCTTGGAACAGGCGATCTTAGGCGTCACTTCCGTCATCGAGGACGAAGGGCTTGCCCCCGACGGTCAGGAGCGGTGCCTGGAGATCCATTGTTTTCCGCTGAGCATGGCGGAGCGCCATCTCGGCATTGCGCTGGTCCGAGACATCACCGAGGCATGGCAGGCGCGCAGGCACGCTGAACAGCAGACCTTCGATCTCGAAATCAAGGTGCAACAGCGCACTGCCGCGTTGCGGCAAGCCGAGCGGCGGCTCATCGCTGCCATTGACACGGCGCCGGAAGGCTTCGCCGCATTCGACGCGACTGGAAAGTTGCTTTTCGCCAACGAGCGTATACGGGCCGCCGAGCCGGTGACGTTGTGGTGCCAGGAGGAAATCAACCTGCCGTCGTTTCTGCGTTGCTTCGCCATGTGCGAGGGCGCTGACGCGAGCCTTCTGACCGCAGGATACTCGTTCGAGGAGATCGCCGTCGATCTAAGCATTAAAAAGGACGAGTGGGCTCATCTGTCCGTGACGCGGGCAGATGGGGGGACGATCTTCGTTCGCCTGACGGACATCTCTGGCTACAAGCGCGCCTCGCGTGCGTTGCAATCGGCGCTGGATCGCGAACGCGAGACGACAAATGCATACCGGAGTTTCGTCTCGATGGTGTCGCACCAGTTCCGCACGCCGCTGGCCATATTGGATTCGAGCGCCCAACGGCTCATCCGTCGCGGACACAGCATCACGCACGAAGAAGTCGTCACGCGGGCGCAGAAAATTCGCAACGCGACAAGTCGTTTGACGCGGCTGGTCGAGAGCGTCCTCAACGCCGCCCGCCTCGATGCCGGACGGATCGAGCTCAATCTCGCTTGGTGCAATCTCGTCGATCTCGTGTGGGATATCGCGGAACGGCACAAGG
>NZ_JBFUKD010000891.1:0-1255 GCF_056401005.1 Microvirga sp. P4_G7
CTCGATGAGCGTGCGGGATTTGACGACGTTGTTGAGATAGTACGCCAAGGGATCGGCGACCGATTCCGGCACGATGATCTTGGCGGCGAAATGGAAAATGCCGTCGATGGCGTGCTCGTCGATCAGCCGCGCGACGAGGTCTCGATCACCCACATCACCATTGACCAGTTTGGCTTCTGGCGGGACCGCCCAGCGAAAGCCTGTGGACAGATCGTCGAGAACGATCACCGTCTCACCCGCATCCACGAGCTCCAAAACCACGTGGCTGCCGATATATCCAGCCCCTCCGGTCACGAGAACGGCCATGCAAAGCTCCTCACCCATCGCAAGACGATGAAATTAACCAAATGACTTCAGGTTCAATTCAGTTCGCCCATGCCAAACAGAAATTCGTTCAGCATGCAACGACTCGCCCCCTCAACCGTTAGGGAATGGTTAGGCTGGAGCTTGACAGTTCCGACGTCTTTTCCTCCCCTTCCAAGGATGTATCCCTTTCGAAAATGGCTCAATCGATGAAGCGTATCCGTAAAGCCGTCCTCCCCGTCGCCGGCCTCGGCACTCGTTTTCTGCCGGCCACGAAGGCCGTGCCCAAGGAGATGTTGTGCGTGGTCGATCGCCCCGTCGTGCAGCACGTGGTCGATGAGGCCAGAGCTGCCGGTATCGAGCATTTCATCTTCGTCACCGGGCGCAACAAAGGGGTGATCGAGGATCATTTCGATCTTTCCTACGAGTTGAACCACACCCTCGAAAGTCGCGGCAAGACCAAGGAATTGGAAGCGCTCGCGAAGGATCAGCCCGAAGCGGGACAGACGAGCTTCACCCGCCAGCAGGAGCCGCTCGGACTTGGCCATGCGGTCTGGTGCGCCCGTGATCTGGTCGGGGACGAGCCCTTTGCGGTAATTCTCCCCGACATGCTGAGTCGGGGTTCGATGGAACAGATGGTCGCGGCTTACGACAAGCACGGCGGCAATATCATCGCCGTGGAAGAGGTGCCTCCCGATCAGACCCACCAATACGGCATCGTCTCGATGGGTGAGACTTTCGGCCAGACTTTCGAGATCACCGGCATGGTGGAAAAGCCTGCCAAGGGCACGGCGCCTTCGAATTTCATGATCTCCGGCCGCTATATTTTGCAGCCCGAAATCTTCGATTTGCTGGGCAATCAGGAGCGTGGCGCCGGCAACGAGATTCAGCTCACGGATGCAATGATCCGCCTGATGAAGAGCGAAAAATTCTTCGGCATGAACTACCAGGG
>NZ_JBFUKD010000892.1:0-1252 GCF_056401005.1 Microvirga sp. P4_G7
GTGCGATGTCCACGAACCCGCCCTTCGCGGCGGGTCGACTCTGCAGTCGGATGCGGACCGCGATGAAGATTGCCAGGACGAACATCACGGCGGCCGAATAGATGAACAAGCCGCTCGGGCCCAATCTGTCCATGGCGAATGCGCCGARAAGCGGCCCGATCGTCACGCCCGCGGCCCAGGAAAACAATAGCGAACTCACTGTCGCGATGATCTCATCGGGCTCGACGAGGTCGCAAGCGTGAGCGGCACACACCGAGTAAATGCACAGCGCAAGACCGCCCCAGGCCCCGAAGGCCAGAATGATGACCGCCGGCGAGCCGTACATGCTGGCCAACAGGATGAGGACCGACAACGCTGTCGCGCCGGCCGCAAGGCCGCCGATGACGTATCGCCGGTCGAAGCGATCCGAGATCCAACCCATCGGCCATTGGAGCAGGAGACTGCCGGCCTGAAGGGCGAAAAGCAAAGCGGCGGCCTGATCCTGACTGAGCCCGATGCTCGTGCCGAAAACCGGGGTGATCGCAATCACGGGCCCATTCACGAGGCCTACGACGAACGCCCCGACGATGGCCGACGGAGCGACGACGAACAGGCTTCGGATCTTGATCCGCACGCCCAGAGGCGGCGGCGGTTCTTCCGTCATCGTCGCCGAGATCGGCAGGAGAGACAGGCACATCATGGCGCTGACCGCCATGAACAAACCGTCGGTTCTGATATCGCCCAAGATGATGCCGAGAGGTGCCAGCATCAACGCAACTTTGGTGCAGGCGATGTAGATGGAAAGGGTGCGGCCGCGATGGGAGCTGGTGGCCCGGGCGCTGATCCAGCCGTCGGTAACGGTGAAGATGCACGCGAGCGTGACGCCGGTCAAAGCACGGAGGACAACCCACGCTGCCGTCGAATGAGCTTGCGTCATCGCCAGAACGAGCACAGCGGCAAGAGCTGCCAAGCTTGCGAAGGCGCGAATGTAGCCGATGCGGCGGATGAAGGCCGGCGCCATGAAGCAGCCGGTCGAGAAACCGAGGCCGTAGGCCGCTGCCACGACGCCAATGGAGGAGATCGACAGACCTTCAACCTGCATCCGCAAAGGCAGCAGCACCTGCAACAACCCGTTGCCCACTTGCAGCAACGTCGTCGCGACGGTGATCGTCCAAATCAGGGAGAGAGAAGAGCCCAAGGCGGATTCACGGGAGAAGCTTCGGGGGAAATACGCTTCAGATCATAGAGTGCAGTTGATTTGATAGATCAAGAG
>NZ_JBFUKD010000893.1:0-1250 GCF_056401005.1 Microvirga sp. P4_G7
CTGTCGAACCAGCGATAATCCTTAAGGTCGAAACCCCGATCCCGCGTCTTGTCCCGGGCTGAGATCGCGGTCACCTGGAGCGGTCGGTCGTACCGATGAGCAAGCTCCGCACCGCGACGAGCCAGAATCTGAATGACCGACGCGCCAACTGTGCCGAGCCCGGCGAGGCCGATCCGAAAAGGCTGTGTCACCGACAACGCACTCCGTTGGAAATCGCGATGCTCTTTACGACTGCCACGGTTGCATGTCCATGCAGCCGCACCGGGAAAGCGGGTTCGCCTAGCTCACGCGCGAGAGGGGAACGACATTGTGCAACGTCTGGTCGGCGGTATCGAAGAAACGCCGCACGTTGCGGGCCGCCTGTCGGATCCGCTGCTCGTTTTCGACGAGGGCGATACGGACGTAATCATCGCCGTGTTCGCCGAAGCCAATTCCCGGAGCGACGGCGACGTCCGCCTTCTCAACGAGCAATTTGGAGAATTCGAGGCTTCCGAGCGACCGGAATTTCTCAGGAATTTGAACCCAGGCGAACATCGAGGCAGTCGGGACCGGAATCGTCCAGCCCGCTTTCGCAAACGACTCGATCAGGATGTCACGGCGGTGCTTGTAGATCCCCCGCATCTCGCGGATGCAGTCCTCGGGTCCGTTCAGTGCGGCCGTGGCCGCCACCTGAACTGGCGTGAATGCGCCATAATCGAGATAGGATTTCACCCGAGCGAGGGCAGCGAGCAGACGTTCATTGCCCACTGCGAATCCGATCCGCCACCCCGCCATGGAAAAGGTTTTCGACATGGACGTGAATTCGACGGCGACGTCTACCGCGCCTGGGATCTGAAGCAACGACGGAGGCGGGTTCGCCTCGTCGAAATAGACCTCCGAATACGCGAGATCCGACAGGAGAAAGATCTCATGCTTTTTGGCGAAGGCGACGAGATCGCGGTAAAAATCGAGCGACGCGACGTAAGCTGTCGGATTGGACGGGTAGCACACCACGAGCGCGATCGGTTTCGGGATCGAATGCGCGATTGCGCGCTCTGCGGCCGGGAAGAAGTCCGGGGTCGGCTCGGCCGGCACGGAGCGAATGACGCCCCCGGCCATCAGGAATCCGAAGGCGTGGATCGGATAGCTTGGATTCGGTACCAGAACCACGTCACCGGGCGCAGTGATCGCCTGGGCCATGTTGGCGAAACCCTCTTTCGAGCCAAGCGTCGCAATAACCTGTGTATCGGGATTGAGCTTCACCCCGAACC
>NZ_JBFUKD010000894.1:0-1248 GCF_056401005.1 Microvirga sp. P4_G7
CGATGGTATCTGCCTGATGCTGTCCGGCACCGCGGCGCAGCGGCGCGGCGTGATGGAGCGCGTCAGGGCGCTCGGACAACCGGTTCTTCTCTTGCAGGAAAAGCTTCCGGCAGACATCGAAGACGGCGCCTGCGTCATGCAGGACGACCGAGCGGGCGGACGCGCGGTAGCGGAGCACTTGTTCGAGCGACCGGTGCGGCAGGCGGCGATGCTGGTTCCGACGGCAGAGTGGCCCGCCATCAAGCGCCGAGAGATCGGCATTCGGGACGTGCTCAAAACTCTTCCCGTTCAGCCAGCGCTGCATGTCGTGCGCTGCGGTGACGAGGGCTTCTCGGCGACGCAAGCGGCTTTCGCAGAACACATCGAGCAGCACGGAACGCCCGATGTGCTGATCGGCGGCAACGATCAGATGGCGATAGCCGGGATGAAGCTTCTCCAGGGCCGAGGCCTTCGCGTTCCGGAGGACGTGCGCGTGACGGGCTTCAACGGTCTCGAGTTTTGGCGCTACGCCGCACCGGAGCTCACCACCGTCTTCTCTCCCGCCTATTCGATTGGCGAAGCCGCGGGGGAAGCGATGCTGGAGCGGCTGTCTCAGGGACGCTTTCCATTTCGCGAGCGCGTTCTGCCCGTCACCTTCTCCGCTCACCGCTCATCAATTCCAGCCGCCGACAGCAGCGCGGCCCATCGTCCCGTTCAATCATGAAGGAGAACACCCACCCACGATGACTTGCTTCCAATGAGAGACGCCCGCGCGGACGCTGCCTAGCGTCCCAACAGATGGGCAACAACAGAGGATCCCGGAGGACCATTCCATGATGACTTTCTGTTTACCGAAGAACACGACGAGCGTTCTGACTGCCCTGTCATTCACGTTGCTGAGCGGCGCTGCCTTGGCGCAAACGCCGTTCCAATGCCCGCAAAAAGGTGGCGATCTCGCATTCGCGCTCGAAGCTCGTGTGCCGAGCCTCGATCAGCACGCGTCCAATTCCACGGCCACGCGCAACATCGGCATGAACGTGTTCGAAACGCTGATCACGCGTGACGAGAAAATGAACCCGATGCTCGAGCTCGCCGAGTCCCTGGAGGAGGGAAGCGATGGGCTGACATACACGTTCAAGCTCCGCCCCGGCATCACGTTTCACAACGGCAAGGCTATGACCTCGGCCGACGTGGCGGCGTCTTTCAACCGATACAAGACCATTGGTGTCGATCGATCGATCCTCGATGCGGTCGCAAGCTGGGAGACAC
>NZ_JBFUKD010000895.1:0-1242 GCF_056401005.1 Microvirga sp. P4_G7
ATCCTATCTCATTCCTTTAGGCAGCCTGCCGCCTGGTGAGAAAACCTTTGTCAACGCCCCTGCTCGATACCATCGCGACCCCCGAAGACCTCCGCGCCTTGCCGGAGGATCGGTTGCGTCAGGTGGCTGACGAATTGCGGGAGGAGACCATCAGCGCCGTTTCCGTGACCGGCGGCCACCTCGGCGCGGGACTCGGTGTCGTCGAGCTGACGGTTGCCCTGCACTACGTTTTCGATACCCCCCGTGACCGGGTGATCTGGGACGTCGGCCATCAGGCCTATCCGCACAAGATCCTGACCGGGCGTCGGGATCGCATCCGCACGTTGCGGCAAGTGGGCGGCCTGTCCGGCTTCACCAAGCGTTCCGAGAGCGAATACGACCCCTTCGGCGCCGCTCACTCCTCCACCTCGATCTCCGCCGGCCTCGGCATGGCCGTCGCACGGGATCTCGAGGGGGGCAAAAACAACGTGGTCGCGGTGATCGGCGACGGCGCCATGTCCGCAGGCATGGCCTATGAGGCCATGAACAATGCCGGCGCCATGCATTCGCGCCTGATCGTCATCCTCAATGACAACGACATGTCCATCGCGCCGCCTGTCGGCGCCATGTCGTCCTATCTGGCGCGGCTGGTGTCCGGCGGCGCCTACCGGGGCTTGCGCGAAACGGCCAAGCAATTGGCGCGCAAGCTGCCGAAGTTCTTTTATGAGAAGGCCGCCCGGGCGGAAGAATTCGCGCGCGGGTTCTGGACCGGCGGGACGATGTTCGAGGAGCTCGGCTTCTACTATGTCGGGCCGATCGACGGCCATAATCTCGACCACCTGCTCCCCGTTCTCAAGAATGTCCGGGATACGCAGACGGGCCCCATTCTCGTCCACGTGGTGACGCAGAAGGGCAAGGGTTACGCTCCGGCGGAAGCCTCAGCCGACAAATATCATGGCGTCGTCACCTTCGACGTGGTCACCGGCGCGCAATCGAAGCCCAAGGCCAATGCGCCGGCCTATACCAAGATCTTCGGCGAGAGCCTGATCAAGGAAGCGGCGAAGGACGACAAGATCGTCGCGGTAACGGCGGCGATGCCGTCCGGCACGGGCATCGACCTTTTCAGCAAGCAATTCCCCGCGCGCACGTTCGATGTCGGCATCGCCGAACAGCACGCCGTGACGTTCGCGGCAGGAATGGCGACCGAAGGCTACAAACCGTTCTGCGCCATCTATTCCACCTTCCTGCAGCGCGCCTACGATC
>NZ_JBFUKD010000896.1:0-1240 GCF_056401005.1 Microvirga sp. P4_G7
TCATACTCTCGATCGCCGGCGGCATGGCCACGCAGGCGGCCGTCGCCCAGAAATGGCAAGAGATCACGGGCAAGCCGATCGTCGAGGGATACGGGCTTTCCGAAACGTCGCCGGTGGTCTGCGTCAACCGGCTGGACATCAAGGCGTTCACCGGAACGATCGGCTACCCGGTATCCTCGACTGACGTCTCGATCCGGGCGACCGATACGGGCGCGACTTTGCCCCTCGGCGAACGCGGCGAATTGTGCGTCAAGGGTCCTCAGGTCATGGCCGGATACTGGCAGCGGCCCGATGATACCGCGAAGGTCATGACGGCGGACGGCTATTTCCGCACCGGGGACATCGCGATCCTTCAAGCAGACGGGCAAGTGAAGATCGTCGATCGGATCAAGGACATGGTGATCGTGTCCGGCTTCAACGTCTATCCGAACGAGGTCGAGGACGTGATTGCAACGCATCCAGGCGTTCTGGAAGCCGCCGTCATCGGCGTTCCCGATGAGCATTCCGGCGAGGTCGTTGCTGCTTACGTGGTCCGCAAGGATCCGACGCTGACCGTGGAGAGGTTGCGCGAGTTCTGTCGCGAGAACCTGACGGCCTACAAGGTGCCGCGGCGCATCGAATTCCGAGATACGCTGCCCAAAACGAATGTGGGCAAGGTTCTCAGGCGTGCGCTCAAGGATGAGGTTGCTAAGGCGGGATAGCCTGGACCACACAGCCTCATCCTGAGGAGCGACGTAGTCGCGCCTCGAAGGACGAGGCGTTTCCAGCGGTCTCTGGACGATCCTTCGAGACGCCGCTTCGCGGCTCCTCAGGATGAGGGGGCGGAATAGCGGGGCGTTTCGCCGGCAACCCGCCTCAGGACACCGGACAGTGCTCCTCGGTGATGACCCAGGACATCACGTTGAGGGCCATGTCGCAGGCGGCCATGCGGTTGCCGATCGGCGTCTGGAGGCAGACCATTTGGCCTTCTTCGAACATGCGGCCCTGAGCGCGGCAATAGCAGTTCGCCGGATCGTGGGACTGAGCGACGTGGGTGACGCTCTGCTCCAAGGCCGAAGCCGAACCGATCGATAGCAAGGCGACGACGAGTGAGGCACGCAGCATGGCTCGCTCCTCTGAGTGGTCGAGGATGATTATGCCACCGATGCGCTATTGGGCGAAGGTTTAATGGTAGCCGACTGCGGATCAGGCTAAACGCAGATGCCGGCTGGACAAAAAGGCTCGGCCAAAGGCGTAAGGT
>NZ_JBFUKD010000897.1:0-1234 GCF_056401005.1 Microvirga sp. P4_G7
TGCTAAATGGGTCGGGGCGGAGCCATATCTGCTAAAAGAACCGTTCCGTCGGTGCCACATTTCCCAACAATGCGGCCTGCGTAGACCGTTGCTCAACCGCTACACGAGATCCATTCGATGACCCGCGCAAAACTCTTCACGCCCTTTCAGGTCGGAGCTCTCTCACTGGACAATCGAATTGTCATCGCGCCGATGTGCCAATATTCGGCCGAGAACGGTTGCATGACCGACTGGCACCTGATCCACCTCGGCCAGCTTGCTCTTTCGGGCGCAGGCCTCCTGACCATCGAGGCGACGGCGGTCCTGCCAGAAGGTCGGATCACCTATGCCGATGTCGGCCTCTATTCCGACGAATGTGAAGTGGCGATGCAGCATGTCGTGAATAGCGTTCGCCGATGGTCGGACATGCCGATCGCCATTCAGCTGGGCCACGCCGGCCGAAAAGCGTCCACCGAAGTACCTTGGAAAAAGGGTGGGCAGATTCCACCCGATCACGCGAATGGCTGGCAGACAGTGGCTCCTTCGCCAATTCCGTTCCAAGTGGGCCAGGTCGCGCCAACGGCTTTGGACCGAGACGGGATGGCACGATTGCGGGGCGCTTTCGCCGATGCAGCGCGCCGCGCCGCCCGGCTCGACCTCGATGCGGTCCAGATCCATGCCGCGCACGGCTATCTGCTCCACCAATTTCTCTCGCCGTTGTCGAACCGCCGTGACGACGATTACGGCGGTTCGCTCGAAAATCGCATGCGCCTCACGATCGAGGTATTTGATGCCGTACGCGAGGCCTTTCCCGCAGATCGGCCAGTGACGGTGCGCGTCTCCGGCACCGACTGGTGCGAGGGCGGATGGACCATCGAAGAGACCGTTATCTTCGCCAAGGCGCTCGAGGCGCGCGGATGCGGCGCCATCCATGTCTCGAGCGGCGGCCTCAGCGCTGCGCAGCAGATCCCTGTGGGTCCCAGCTACCAGGTTCCGCTCGCCCGCGCCGTCAAGGCGGCCACAGCCATGCCCGTCGTCGCTGTGGGCCTCATCACCGACTACGTGCAGGCGGAAGCCATCCTCGCCACGGGTGACGCCGATCTCATCGCGCTCGCCCGTGCGATCCTCTACAATCCCCATTGGCCCTGGCACGCCGCCGCGCATTTCGGCGCTGCCGTCAAGGCGCCAGATCAGTACCTCCGCTCGCAGCCCCGGGAATATCCCAATCTCTTCGATGTTCGCGCGGATGATTGAT
>NZ_JBFUKD010000898.1:0-1232 GCF_056401005.1 Microvirga sp. P4_G7
CACGATCACCAGCGTACCGTCGACGTCGAGCAGCGGCAGATACGGGTTGAGGTCGTGTTTGCTCGGCACGGTGTCGATGATGATATCGAAGCTGTTCGCAGCCTGCAGCATCGCCTCTTCATCGGTGGACACGAGGAGCTTGTCGGCCCCGAGCGCCAGCGCATCCGCCTCCTTGTCGCGCGTCCGGCTCATGACGGTCACGTAGGCACCGAGGCCGACAGCGAGCTTCACGGCCATGTGGCCAAGACCGCCCAAGCCGATCACGCCGACGCGCGTGCCCGGACCCACGTCCCACGTGCGCAAAGGCGAATAGGTCGTGATGCCGGCACAGAGGAGAGGGGCCGCTCGTGACAGGTCCAGTCCGTCCGGCACGCGTAGGACGAATTCCTGCCGAACCACGACATGCTTGGAGTAGCCGCCTTGCGTCATTTCCTGCGTGATGCGGTCGAGACCACCATAGGTCAACGTATTACCCTCGCGGCACAGTTGTTCCTCGCCTTTGCGACATTGGTCGCAATGCTGACAGCTGTCGACCATGCATCCGACCGCGACATGATCACCCGCCTTGAAGCGATCAACCTCGCTGCCGACCTCGATCACCCGACCGATGATTTCGTGGCCTGGAACGACTGGATAGGCTGACCAGCCCCAATCGTTGCGCGCCCAGTGAAGATCCGAGTGGCAGACGCCGCAATAAAGGATTTCCATCGCGACGTCGTTGGGGCGCAGGGCCCGTCGTTCGAAGGAGAACGGCGTGAGACGAGCTCCGACAGACGGAGCAGCATAGCCGAGGGTCTTGTAGCGAAAACTTGCCATGGTTGTTAGCTCGATTGGGTTGTGGTCTTGGTGAAAGGCAAACGGTCCGTGCGCAGTGAACATGACGTCGCAATGGGCCAAAGGTTTGTTCGAAATCGGTCGACGTCTACGTCACCGACCGACTCGTGCCTGAAGACGCGCAGGATACCGATCCCCTTGCACAGTAATCTTGGAGACGGCGTCCTCGATGTCGCGCAGGTCCGCGGGCGTCAGTTGGACGTCAGCCGCTCCGATATTCTCCTCGAGGCGATGCAATTTCGTCGTGCCCGGAATCGGTACAATCCACGGCTTTTGCGCGAGCAGCCAAGCGAGCGCGATCTGAGCTGGAGTCGCCTTTTTCCGCTGTGCTATCTGGCCGAGTAATTCGACGACGGACTGGTTCGCCTTCCTTGCCTCTGGTGTGAAACGCGGAACGA
>NZ_JBFUKD010000899.1:0-1230 GCF_056401005.1 Microvirga sp. P4_G7
GCTCGGGAGCTCGGGATCCGCTGCGTGCGGACCGAGCGAAGGGATGACGGCTTTCGAGATCTCGATTGCCGGCCTGCACCCCAAACGCCGCCGGATGTTCCTCCGATCAGGCGTTTCCAGACTGGCGTTTCCCCGGACAGCGCGTTCCCTCGGACAGGGGACAGACGGATCCTCTGACGACCAGACCCTCGCCCCGAGCGCGATCCCGGCAAAAAACATGATTTCACAGGTGACGAACCGCTTGCCGTCGACTAAGGAAAGCATCTCTTTCCGATGGGGGCCCGTAGCTCAATGGTTAGAGCCGGCCGCTCATAACGGTCTGGTTCCCGGTTCGAGTCCGGGCGGGCCCACCAATCTTATGAAGTACTTAGCATCACCCCTGCGGACTGCTTTTAAGTTCATCGAACCTGGGGCGCTCAACTAGTCGCAGGTCCGGCGGCATCGTTCCTGTCTTGTTCCACCAACAACGTTCCATGCCAGCAAGCCCACAATCCACTGTGATCCTATGACGGGAGGGCAACGAAATCGCGCCCTTGAGACGCCGTCGATAATAGCTTGTTGGGACCTAAGAGCGTCAGCGCGCAGCGTTCGAGGCGAGCTGGGGCGTTAGGCGTCATCGACGTTCCGCGATGCCCTGCCCCACTTCGAGCGAGGAACCGCCGGACGAAATGGCGAGCCAACCAAAACGACGGCAGTCGATTATGGAAAGCTCTCCCCGGCCGAAGCCGGAGAGGGGTGCTCAAGGAAGTCCGCAACGCATTGATCCAATGCGATGAGCGGCGTGCAGATCAAACCACGAAAAAATCCCTGTAGGTCATCTTGAGGTTCTTCGAGAGCGTSGCGATCTGGATCTGCGCGGTCGCGCCGGTGCCGTCGGCGTCGTAGTAGAGCGCGCCCTTCTTGGCATCGTAGATGATGCGATCSGACSCGTCGTGCGCCTTCGCGCCCGCGTAGAACGCATCGGCTTTCAGCACRCCCTTCTTGGTGATTGTGCGGAAGATCGATTTGGCGAGGTGGATGGTGTCGTCGGCGACCGAGAAATCCGTGATCGTATCGATGTTGGYGCTCTTGTTCGGCCGCGTCTCGAACACGAAGACGTCCTGTCCCGTGCCGCCCGACAACRCATCCTTRCCCARRCCGCCCGACAGCTTGTCGTTGCCGGCATTGCCCTTGAGCACGTCGTTGCCGGCCAAGCCCGTGAGGACGTCGTTGCCCGCCTCGCCCGTCAGC
>NZ_JBFUKD010000900.1:0-1228 GCF_056401005.1 Microvirga sp. P4_G7
TACTCGACCTTGCCGAGGTCCTTGTAGCTGAGGCCCGCGCCCTGAAGCACCGCGCGGGCGTTGAGTTCCGTGCCCGATTTGGGCGCGCCGACCGAGAGGCGCTTTCCTTTGAGGTCGGCCAGCGTCTTGATGCCGGATTCCTTCGAGGCGACGACCTGAATGTAATTGGGATAGATCGCCGTGATGCCGCGCAGCTTGTCGAGTTTGCCGCGGAAGCCCGCTTCCTCGTCGCCGATCCAGCCGAGAGCCAGACTGTCGCCGAGGGTGAAGCCGATCTCGCCCTTGCCTTGCTGGAGCAGATTCAGGTTTTCGACCGAAGCCTTGGTCGCCTGGACCGACGGGCGGCTGCCGGGCAGTTTTTGCGTAAAGACGTTCGAAAGGGCGACGCCGAGCGGGTAATAGACGCCGGAAGTGCCTCCGGTGAGGATATTGACGAATTCCTGCGCCTGGGCGGGAAGGCCCGCTCCGGCCAAGGCGAGAGCAGCGGCGGCACCGATCAGGCGGCGCTTGAAGGTCGGCGACATGGCGTAAACTCCCGTTGTGGCCCTCAGCGCGCAAACGGCGAATCTGAGCACGGCCTGTGATTGAGTGCAGTTTGACGGCTGACGGGGAATTCTCAAGAGGTTATGAGGATCGCAATCCTGCCACCTTGGTAGGGTTATTCCCCCATGGTTCAGTCCCCTCACGGCCAAGTGCTCCCATGTTCGATCGTCGTCAGTTTCTGCAATACGCCACGGCTACCGCCAGCCTCGCGGCGACGGGCTTTTCGGCGCCGGCCTTGGCTCAGCAAGGCTTGAAGCTGGGTGCAGCCGCCCCGTTTTCCTTCGATGACTTGAAGAAGCGCGCCCGCGACATGGCGATGCGGGACTATGTCCCCCCCGCACGGGCGTCGGCCGAGATCCTGAACCAGATCGACTACGACGCGCATGGGAAGATCAAGTTCAAGACGGATCTGGCGCTGTGGGCCAATGGGCCGAGCGAATTCCCGGTCACGTTCTTCCACCTCGGCCGCTATTTCCAGAAGCCCGTGCGCATGCACGTGGTCGAAGGCGGCAAGGCGCGCGAGATTTCCTACGAGGCCGAGTATTTCGACATGCCGGCGGATTCGCCGGCGCGCAAGYTGCCCGACAATTCGGGCTTTGCCGGTTTCCGCTTCCAGGAGGCTCGCAACGGCAAGCTCGACTGGCGGAAGAACGACTGGGTCGCCTTCCTCGGCGCTTCCTATTTC
>NZ_JBFUKD010000901.1:0-1227 GCF_056401005.1 Microvirga sp. P4_G7
CTGTAAATTAGTGGCCAGATCGATGTCCAAATCGCCAAAGGTTATTTTCAGCGCATCGGAAAGGGGATCCGCGGATCCGGGCTTCAGATCAATAATCGACGTCGAGATGTCAAAACTCTTCTGGAGCAGCTCTCCGAGGTTCTGACCGAGCGTCCCAATAATCGTGCTAGCCGCTACATTCTTAAGGATGTCATTCGGCTTCCCATTTTCGCCATTCTGATCGAAAAGCGCAGTGCCAAGGACAGAGCCGAACGTGTTGCCAATCTGCTCCAGCTGAACGACATTTCCTGCGTATTCGAAATGCGTGATCTCTCTTCTGACTTCGTGATCCCCGGAAAAATATCGGTTCTGAACAACTTCAACCCCATTTCCTTGAATTGATGACGAGGGGATGCTGATTGTTTCCTTAGTGCGAACGGTGTTGCCATTTGGATCAGAAGTCCCATCAACATTCACGATCGCGCCGTCCGCGCGCTGGTAAATTACGTCACGCGGAATCCCATCGCCTTCGTCACCGCCAATCCAAATAATCTCTGCGCCCTTTGGGAGAAAATGCGGAATTGACTCGTTGTGTACACGCACACCTGCTGCGACGTATGTGTGGTTATCTTCAACCTCGATATTGAAGGTCATCCAACCAAGCGTTTTGTCACCTGTGAGAGAAAGGGATGTGCTTTCAGAGAGTGTTGGCAACGCGGAATCAAATTGAGCATTGGGGTTGGCAACGGACTCGTACGCCGGAGAAAGCACGCCACCGTCAATATTGATAAGCTTCCAATCTCCGGCGACAATGTCATCAAGACGCCTGAAACTGCCGTCGTCACAGAGAAATCTGTGCCCAGGAGTAGCTATCAGCTTTTGTCCGTGTATTCCGTCGTCACTCAAAACAACCCATTCATCGGTATAGCCTGAGAAAGTATTTGAAACTCGAGATGGGACCAAACGGCCGCGCCCCAAATCCGCGAGTGGATCGAACGCAAGCACAAAGTCTCCCACCTCGACATGCTCGATCGCCTTATAAGAACGGTTCGCCATGAGAATTGGCGTGCCCGCAGCAAAGCAACTGAATAATGACTGCGCAGCATCGCCCGAGGTTGAAATGCTGCCCGTTGACGCAGGGTCCGGAACGGAATCAACTGCGTTCCGAATCTCGATCTCTTTCATTATTGCGCGGAGCTTCGCGCCAACATTGTCCGTAGGAAGAACTGCGCCTTCGTATCCGCCAAC
>NZ_JBFUKD010000902.1:0-1226 GCF_056401005.1 Microvirga sp. P4_G7
CTCCTGCCAAGCGTAGCTGGCGGGAGCAGAGGGAGCGTCGTCGTCGGCGGCGCATGTGGCTCGAGGAAGTCTTGGGCTGGATTCTCGTGCCAATCATCGTCGTCGGCACCTACTGGGCCATCGACGGCGTGATGACCGCACTCGGTACTTCGCCGTCGGCAATCCTCGCCGGCTTCAACACGATGACGTCGGGGTTCTGACGCCCGATCGCCACGCGGGGATCGGACAATCTACTCGTCCCGTTCCCGCCTGAAGGGCGCTGCTGCCGCGAGCTCTTCCGCTGCGTCCGCCACCGCGTTCCGTTCGTGCTCCAAATAATCGGCGACCGCCTGTCGCAATGACGGGTTGGCGATGTCGTGGGCCGACGACGTGATCACCGGCCGGTAGCCGCGCGCCAGTTTGTGCTCGCCTTGGGCGCCGGCCTCGACACGGTCGAGACCCTTCGCGATGGCGAACTCGATCGCCTGATAATAGCAGACCTCGAAATGCAGGAACGGGTGATCTTCGAGGCAACCCCAGTTGCGCCCGTAGAGCCGCGTATCGCCGATAAAATTGATGGCGCCTGCGATGTAGCGTCCCTCGCGTTTCGCGAGAACGAGCAGGATGCGATCGGCCATGCGCTCGCCGATCATCGTGAAGAAGCGGCGGTTGAGGTAAGGGCGCCCCCATTTGCGCGAGCCGGTATCCATGTAGAACGCGAAGAAGGCGTCCCAATGCGCCGTCATGATGTCGGCCCCGGTCACCCATTCGATGGTGATGCCATTCGCCAGTGCGTCGCGACGCTCGCGACGGATGACTTTGCGCTTGCGTGAGGAGAGGGCGCCGAGAAAACCCTCGAAGGTTTCATAGCCCCCGTTGAACCAGTGGAACTGCTGGTCGTCGCGGCGCAGGAAGCCATCGGCTTCGAAGGCGCGCAAATCGGTTTGCTGGATGAACGTCGCATGGATGGACGACGCGTTCGTCTGCGCCCGCAACGCCCGCAGACCGGCGATGAGGTGCTTGCGAACCTCGTCGCCCGCCGCTCCACGCGCAACGAGCAAGCGCGGACCGCCGACCGGCGTGAACGGGATGCTGACCTGAAGTTTCGGATAATAGCTTCCACCCGCCCGCTCGAACGCGTCGGCCCAGGAATGATCGAACACGTATTCGCCCATGGAGTGGGATTTGAGGTAGCAGGGCGCTACGCCCACGAGCGTGCCGGCGCTATCCTCCACCAGGACGTGAAC
>NZ_JBFUKD010000903.1:0-1223 GCF_056401005.1 Microvirga sp. P4_G7
GCGTTGCGCAATCCGGAGCCGGTCGCCTGCCTCGTCGCGCCAGCGATGCTGCTGATCTCGAAGGTCGCCGCCCCTGCCGTCTGGCTCCTCAACGCATCGACCCGCCTGATCTTCCGCCTCATCGGCGCGAGTTCGGACAGCGAATCAACGGTGACGGAAGAAGAGATCAAGATGCTCGTGGGCGAGGCTGAGAGCGCAGGCGTCATCGAGGAGCAGGAGCGGCGCATGATCGGCGGCGTGCTTCGCCTCGGCGACCGCCAGGTTCGCGGCCTCATGACCCCGCGGACGGACGTCGACTGGATCGACCTCGACGACGACCCGGAAACGGTGCGCCAGTTGCTGATGGCGACGCCGCATTCGCGCCTTCCCGTCAGCGAGGGCAATGCGGACAACATGATCGGCGTGGTACAGGCGCGCGAACTTCTCGCTTCGCTCCTCGCTGGCGAGGCGCTCAACGTGCGCAAGCATATGCGCACGGCCCCGGTCATTCCCGACACGCTCTATGCCCTCGACGCCCTGACCTTGCTGCGTGACGCGGAGGTCCCGATGGCGCTCGTCCACGACGAGTACGGACATTTCGAAGGGGTCGTCACCCCCGCCGACGCCCTCGAAGCCATCGCCGGTGTCTTCCGATCCGACGTGGAAACGGAAGAGCCGGATGCGGTCCGGCGCGAGGATGGATCCTGGCTGCTCGCGGGCTCCATGCCGGTCGACGAGATGGCGGAAAGCCTCGGCGTCGCTCTTCCGGAGAATCGCGGCTATCACACGGTGGGCGGGCTGGTGATCAGCGAATTGCAGCGTCTGCCTGCGACCGGCGAGTACGTGAACGCATTCGGCTGGCGTTTCGAAGTGGTCGATCTCGACGGACGCCGCATCGACAAAGTCATGGCGATGCCGCTTCTCAAGCGGGTCGGCAAATCTGCCCCGCTGCCATAAAAAAAGGCGCGGGAACCGCGCCTTCCGTCATCCTCCCGCGTGGGCTGCGATCAGCCCCTGCCGCGACGCGGAGCCGCTCCGGCGCCGAGACCCACTTCGATATCGAAGCTCGTGGCATCGGATCTTGGAACGACGATCCCGTCTTCGACGACGGTGAAGGCTCCCTGGGTTTCGCCCGCGGGAATCACCACCGAGCCTCTCACGGTCTTGTTGGCGAAGACGGTCGAACCCGACCGCACGATGATATGCACCGGCACGTCGAACCGGCCCGGGGAGCCGCTCGAGCC
>NZ_JBFUKD010000904.1:0-1222 GCF_056401005.1 Microvirga sp. P4_G7
GCGGTGCCAGCATCCGTGCCACGGGCACCAATGCGTATGGGATTTACACTCAGGCGGATTCCGGTGCGACGACGATCGTGAATTCCGGTGCGATTACGAGTTTGGGCTGAACGGCTTCGGCATTCGCTCGTCGGCGAGCGCAGCCGCCGACATCACCGTCCGCAATGCAGGAGCGATATCCACCACTGGCCTGGGCGCGCACGGGATATACCTGACCTCGCAAGGGGGCACGATATCTGTCAACAATGACGGCGCGATCGCGGTCGGAAGCGCCACGGCGACCGAGGGATCGAGAGGCATTTACATCAATGCGTTTTTAGCAGGTGACATAAGGGTCACCGGCTCCGGCGACATCACCGTTCTCGGTGGCGCCGGCACCCCTCGCGGGCACGCGATCATCGTCAATGCGGCGGACGGCAATATCGATGTCGACTATTCGGGCAACCTGACCAGCCACGGTGCCGGATCCGGCGGCATCCGCGCTGACGCGACCAACGGAAGTGTCGACGTCAACTTTACCGGTGACAGGATCGAGACGTTCCACCGCGACGGCACCGGCATCTACGCGAGCGCCAGGTCCGCGACCGGCGACGTCAATATCGACGCGCGCGGAGAGATCGTCACCCATGCGAATGCCGGAACGAGTTCTGGGGCATTCGGGCTCGAAGGCATCAGCTACGGCGGCGATGTCAGCGTTTCGTTTACGGGAACACTGATCGACGTCGACGGCTCCGGTGCGGCGATCCTGGCCGCAAACGCCTATTTCACGGGGACTGGCCTCGGCTCGGTATCAGTCGACAATAGCGGCGATATCATTGCTCGGGGTAACCGGCAGCAAGGCATCCGCACCTTCTCAACGTCGGGAACGCAAACGATCGTCAACCAAGGCGGAATACGAACCCTCGGAGCCGTCGACAGCCAAGGCATCCAAGCGCTGACGAATGGCGCCGCGCCTATCGTGATCCAAAACAGTGGCGCAATCACCACCATCGGCAACCACTCCTCGGCCATCGATGCGACGTCACAGGGAGGTCCCGTCAGTGTAACGAACCGAAGCGACATTTCGGCCGGTTGGGGGACGAGTGCCGGCTTGCTGCTCGGCGGGGACGCGCAGAGTTTTAGCAATACCGGTACCGTTCAAGCCCTTAGCGATGTTGCGTTGCGCGGCGACGAGGGTGKCTTGGGAGAGACGCTACGCATCAACAATAGCGGCGCGATGACC
>NZ_JBFUKD010000905.1:0-1218 GCF_056401005.1 Microvirga sp. P4_G7
GGATCACCCGTGCGATCTGTCGCGTGTCGCCGATTTTGAGGCCCGGAGCGATGAGGATGCGGATGCGCTCGCCTTCGGGCAGGGAGGCGACCTTGATACGCGCGCCGAGCGCGTTGGAGATGGCTGCGATCTGGTCCGGATTGGCGCCGTAGGCACGCAAGGTCGATTCGAGCGTCTCGCCCTTCTTGAGGACCACCTCGCGCTCTTCGATCTGGGCCGGCGCCGATTGCGTGCCGCTTTTCGGCAGGTTGGTGACGTTCTCGGGAACCACGCGCACCTCGATCGAACTGAAGGGCGCGTCGACGATGCGCGCGTAGCCGAGTGCCTCGCCGAGGCTTTCGGGCTGGCGCAGGGTGCGTAGCAGCATCTGCTGTGCCGGGATGGGGACGCTCGGGCGCCGCTGGCTGTCCGAAGAGAGACGACGCTCCTCTTCGAGGATCGCGATCACGTCGTCGTCGTTGAGAGTCGGCGCGCTCGCCTCGACCGGAATGATGGTGAGATCGGAACGCAGTACGGACACGTCCGCATCCGCGACTTCGATAGGGGCGGGCGCGGGTTCGGGAGCATTCTTCTCCCCGTTGTCCTGCGCGAAAAGGCGCAGCGGATTGAAGGGCGGAATGTCGGTGGCGTAGGTGCCGGTGGTCAAGGACAGGTTGGTCGCGACGCGCACGAAGTGGCGCACCTTGATCGCTTCGCGGTCTCCGGTCCGGATGGTCATCGGCGCCTTGAAACTCTGTCTGGCGGCGGTGGACGTCTCGGTCCGGATCAGCTTGTCGGCCTTGCGGGCGATGTTGGCGGCGCGATCCTCGGCGCTGGATCCCCTGGGAGGCTTGAGAACGGCGCGTTCGGGCGCAACCGCGGCGATCATCGCGCCGTCGAGAGCGATATGGATGGATGCGCCGAGGAGAACCGCACCGGTGACGCCGGTGAGCACGGCGGCGCCGAGCCAGCGCAGATTGATGTCGCGGCGGTCGAGATCAGGCTCGGCCGTGCCGCTCGAATTCATCGGCGGCTCGTGCCCCAGATCGATTCCGGCCGAAGCATGGCCGGCCGCAGATGCCCTGCGGCGCATGCGGCGGCTGTCATCGGGTGGAGGCGTTTGGCTCATCGTTACGGTGGTTATGGTTTCGATCCAGCCTGGCGCTTTAGCATGGAACGGCGCTTCGCGCACAGTGCAGGTCGAGAGGAGAATGGCACGGGTCTATTAAGGTACTGGTC
>NZ_JBFUKD010000906.1:0-1217 GCF_056401005.1 Microvirga sp. P4_G7
AGCTTGGCTTCGACCCACAGGCGCTCCATCTCATCGAGGCTCGTGTCCTCTAGAGTGCGGTTCGCCCGGGAGAGCGYATTTTCCATCGCCGTGAAGCGTCGCTCGAATTTCGCATTGGTGCGGCGAAGCGCTGTCTCGGGGTCGACGCCGTGGTGCCGCGCCAGGTTCGCGACCGCAAACAACACATCGCCGATCTCGTCTTCGAGATGGTCGTGGACACCCGTCTCGGCCGCCTCGCGGACCTCGTCGAGCTCTTCGTGGATCTTCTCCACCACCTGCCGCGTCTCGGGCCAATCGAAGCCGACCTTCGCCGCCTTTGTGGTGAGCTTGTGAGCGCGCGTCAGAGCGGGCAGGGGTGTCGGTATTGCGCCGAGAAATCCCGTCTTTCCCTCAGGGATACCCGCGCGTTCCCGTTCTAACTGGCGCTCCGCTTTTTCGCTTTGCTTGATCTCGTCCCAGAGAGCCTTGACTTCATCCGGAGAAAGGTCGCGCGCATCGCCGAAGACATGCGGATGGCGTCGGATGAGTTTGCTCGTGATGGCGTGAACGACATCGCCGAAAGCAAAGAGCCCGCGCTCTTCGGCCAYCCGGGCATGGAAGACGACTTGCAGCAGCAGATCGCCGAGCTCGTCCTTGAGGTCGACGTAGTCTCCACGCTCGATAGCGTCGACGACTTCGTAGGCTTCCTCGATGGTGTAGGGAGCGATCGATGCGAAATCCTGCACCATGTCCCAAGGGCAACCCGTGTTTGGATCTCTCAGCGCCGCCATGATGGCGAGAAGGCGATCCAGCTCGGAGGAATCGGTTGCGACGGCCATGAAAGACTCCCTGCAAGAGCGATCGGAATATCCCGATCGGCAACAAGGCGCCAGCGGCGGAGATCAGGGCGGCGATTGCGTTGTCGACAACGGTTTGGGAACGGCGTGAATGCCGTTCTCGCGAAACACTTTCTGCACGGCCGTCATGACCGCCTTACGAACAGCAAACTGCTTTCCGGCGCGCGCCTTGAATTTACCACGGATGATGAGCGTCCCATCCTCGACCGCCGCGATGCCTTGGCTCTTGAACGGTTCGAGCAGGTCCTCGTTCAACTCGGGATCGGCCGCGATATCCTGGCCGACCTTCTTGAACAGCTTGCGCACCAGCTCGACATCGGTGTCGAACGCGACGCGGAACGCGATCTTCTCGATCACCCAGTCGCGGCTGTAGTTCAACAC
>NZ_JBFUKD010000907.1:0-1215 GCF_056401005.1 Microvirga sp. P4_G7
CACGGGTACCGTGCGGTGGCGCGAGAGCGTCGCCTTCATGGCGGCGCAGGGCGTTGAATCATTTTATGAGGTCGGTGCCGGTAAGGTGCTGACCRGACTCGTGAAACGGATTGCGACAGGGGCATCGGCTGTGACCCTCGGCACACCGGAAGACGTTGTCGCCTTCAAGGCGTCCCTGCAGGATTGAGGAGAGCTTCATGTTCGATCTGACTGGCCGCAAGGCTCTCGTCACCGGGGCCACCGGCGGCATCGGCGGGGCCATTGCCCGTGCCCTGCACGCCCAAGGTGCTACGGTCGCCATCTCGGGCACTCGTCGGGCGGCTCTCGACGAGCTGGCGGCGACCCTCGGTGACCGCGTCCATGTGATCGAGGCGAATCTATCTGACAAGGATTCCGTGGAAGCGCTTGTTCCGGCTGCAGAAACCGCCATGGAAGGCCTCGACATCCTGGTCAACAACGCCGGAATCACGAAGGACAATCTCTTCATGCGCATGAAGGATGAGGAATGGGATGCGGTCATCGCCGTCAATCTCACCGCGGCCTTCCGGCTCTMGCGGGCCGCGGTGAAGACGATGATGCGCCGCCGCTACGGCCGCATCGTCAATATAGGCTCGGTGGTCGGGTCCACCGGCAATCCCGGGCAGGGCAACTACGCAGCCTCCAAGGCCGGCCTCATCGGCATGACCAAGGCACTGGCGGCCGAGGTGGCGAGCCGGAACATCACCGTGAACTGCGTCGCTCCCGGATTCATCGAGTCGCCCATGACCGATGTTCTCAACGAAAAGCAGAAGGACGGGATCCTTGGGACGATTCCCATGGGACGTCTTGGCCAGGGCGACGAGATTGCCTCCGCTGTGGTTTATCTCGCATCGACCGAAGCTGGATACGTGACGGGGCACACCCTGCATGCAAACGGCGGAATGGCGATGTTCTAGAGTGCTTTAACGCGTCTGACGGAATCTGTTTGTGAAGTTTCGAGCCCTCTCGCCAGACGCGATAAGCTTGTGTTAAGCATGGGTTTGATTGGGCCGTAGGGGTTGACCGACGCTCAAAAATGCGGCTTTGCACGGCGCAAGGCGGCCGTTACAGCGCAAGCGGGCTGAGCAGCTGAACTGAAATCTAACTCTTGATCCGCCCAATCCTGAGGCGGCAGCCACTGAGGAAAGAACGATGAGTGACATCGCTGATCGCGTGAAGAAGATCGTTGTCGAACAC
>NZ_JBFUKD010000908.1:0-1215 GCF_056401005.1 Microvirga sp. P4_G7
GCTTCGTCTTCTACGTCAAAGAACGCTAGCTCAACGATCCGCGATACCGCCGATCCAGGTACCTTGGACCTGCAATTCCTCATCCAGCAACACGAGATCGGCACGGTAGCCCGGAGCAATGCGGCCCAGCTCGTGTTCGAGGCGCAGATACGCTGCCGGATTGAGCGACGCCATGCGTAGCGCCTGCGACAATGAAACTCCGAGTCGCTGCACYGTGTTGCGCACGGCGCTCGCCATATCGAGATCCGATCCCGCCAGCGTTCCGTCTGCCGTCGTCAACTTGCCGTCCTTGCGGTAGACGGTTTTCCCCATCAGATCGAACGACGTGAGGTCGGATCCGACGGACGACATGGCGTCGGTCACCAGCATCATGCCGTCGAATCCCTTGGCGGYAATTGCCACGCGTAGGGCCGAGTCGCTGACGTGATAGCCGTCGACGATGAGGCCGCACCACGTGCCACTCGTATCGAGCGCCGCGCCGACCGGACCGGGATCGCGCCCGGCCATCGGCGGCATGGCGTTGAACAGATGCGTAAAGCCGCGCAGGCCATGACGGATCGCCTCGACGATTGTCTCGTAATCGCCGGCGCTGTGCCCCGCGCTGACGAGGATGCCGGCCCGAGACAGACGAGCGATGGCCGCGAGGTCATTCATCTCCGGGGCGACGGTGAGCATGTTGCGCCCGGCCGTCAACGAAGTGAGGATCGCGATATCGGCATCCTCGATCGGACGCATATAGGCTGGGTTGTGTACGCCCTTGCGTTCGGGATTGATGAACGGGCCCTCGACGTGAAAACCGAGAACGCCGGGGACGTTCTGCGCGAGCGCCTGGCCCATTGCACGCACGGCCTCGGCCATGCGTTCGCGCGTGTCCGTGATGAAGGTCGGCAGCATCCCGGTCGTGCCGTACGGTCGATGGGCCAGCGCAATGGCGCGAATGCCTTCGACATTGCGCTCGTCGTTGAAGAGAACGCCGCCGCCGCCATTGACCTGCGTATCGATGAAACCGGGAGCGACGAGCCCCTCGATCCGCCGCGTCGTGACGCCGGCTCCGAGTTCGCTCTCGCGCGGGATCGCAATGATCCGGCCCTCGTCGATGACGATCGCGCGGCCGTCGACGAAATGGTCGCCATCAAAGAGGCGCGCGCCGATGAGTGCCGTTGCCATCAGCGGGTCTCCGTGACCTTGTTGAGCCGCGGCGGCGCGTCCGGGTTG
>NZ_JBFUKD010000909.1:0-1212 GCF_056401005.1 Microvirga sp. P4_G7
ACCCAATAGGGGGTCGAGGGCGTGAAGAAGCCGATCGCGCCGAGGAAGGCCGCTGCGATGAACGCATTGATGGTCAGCAGGCGCCGGAAGCCGGTCAGTTCGAGGATCTTCTTGGCCAGCGTCTTCATGAACAGCGCGCCGACGGCGGCGGCAAACGTCAGGGATCCCGACTGGAGCGGGTTGAGGCCGAAGCCGACCTGAAGCATGAGCGGCAACAGGAAAGGAATGGCGCCAACGCCGACCCGGAACAGGAAGCCGCCGACGACACTGATGCGGTAGGTCTGGATCCGCAGCAGGCCGAGCTGCAAAACCGGGTGCGGTGTACGCCGCGCATGGGCGATGTAGAGGACGAGGCATAGGAAACCGACGACCACGCACCCAGCCGAAACGCTCTCCGGAACGAGGTGCCGGCCGCCCGATGCCAGGCCGAGCATGAGGAGCGCCAGCCCGAAGCCCGAGAGGAGAAACCCGGGCCAGTCGAGGGGCGGCGTGTCGTCCTCCTTGATGTTCGGAACGTAGAATGTCGCGAGCACCATGCCGAGGAGGCCGATGGGAATGTTGATGAAGAAGATCCAGCGCCAATCCCAATAGGTCGTGATGAAGCCGCCGAGAGGCGGGCCGACGACCGGACCGACGAGGGCAGGGATGGTGAGCGTCGCGAGGGCCTGCACGATCTCCTTGCGCTCGACGCTGCGCAGGATCACCAATCGGCCGACGGGCACCATCATGGCGCCGCCCATGCCCTGAATGAACCTGGCGATGACGAAGCCGACGAGGGAGTTCGCGGCGGCGCAGGCGAGCGACCCGATCATGAATACGCCGATGGCGGTACGGAACACGTTCCGCGATCCGAACCGATCGGCCATCCAGCCGGAAACCGGAATGAAGATTGCCAGGCTGACGAGGTAGGAGGTGAGGGCGAGCTTGAGGGCGATCGGGTCCTCGCCCAGGGACGCTGCGATCATCGGCAACGAGGTCGCGATGACCGTCGAATCCGTATTCTCCATGAACAATGCTGTGGCGATGATCAGAGGGAGAAGGCGGGATTGGCGCATAACCTCCCGCACTTACCGCCAAGCGCGCGCCTTGCCTAGGGCTTTGACGCACGGCAGCTCATCCATCGGTGGACACCCTTCAACCCTATGCTAAAGCCAAAGCTCGTGATTCGGACCCTCGCCAACTCATCCAAACGCGCTCCGCCCCTTTTTCAGG
>NZ_JBFUKD010000910.1:0-1212 GCF_056401005.1 Microvirga sp. P4_G7
CCGCAGCGACACCCCGAAGGTAATCAATACCGCAGCGACACCCCGAAGGTAATCAATATGTTCGCACCGATTTTTGTCGTTTCGCTTTATGGATCGCGCGAAAAAACTCTCACTCTTGAACCGTCGACAAAGGAGCTGCCCGAATTTGGAGCACGCTGGCGAACTAAGAGACCAACCGGTTCTGAAACGCGAAATCGACGCAGCCTTGGATGTGTCGCTCCAGCACTTGCTGTGCTTCGGCGGCATCTCGCGACAAGGCGCTTGCCAGGAGGGCTCTGTGTTCATCTGCGGCGACTTGGCCGCGGAAGATGACGAAGACCATCTGGTATCGCAGGTACCTGTCATAGATGCCGGAGTGGAGATTGAGGAGCGCCTTCGAGCTGCACGCCGACACAAGCGCCTGATGAAACTCCCAATCGTATCGTTTCCATTGCTGCGTCCGCGAGTTGTCGCCAGCGAGAAGGCCAGCTTCCATCCTCGCCAGCTTATGGTGAGCCGCCACGACGCGGCCTTCCCACTCCATGTCGGCGGCTTGAAAAGACTGCACCAGTGCATTCTTCTCGATGAGCAACCTGAGTTCAGCGATCTCCTTCAGGTCTTCTGCCGAACAGGGCGCCACATGAAAACCGCGTTGTCCTTCGGCGATCACGAGCCCCTCCGGGGCCAGCCGGCTAAAGATCTCGCGAAGCGTGCTGATGCCCACGCCGTACACCGAGCGCAGTTTTTCCAAAGTCAGCCGCTGGCCGGGACGGAGCTGACCAAAAATGATGTCCGACCGGATCCGCTCGTAAGCCTGCTCGCCCGTCGAGACGGTTGAGACGTCATCACCCAAAGTATCCGATACGGTATTTGTCATATTATTACGCGTCCTTTGGTCCGACCCTACGGCAAGCCCCTTCGGTGATCTAGCCTGCAGGTCACCCAGCGCCCCATCAAATTATCCTATGATTCGAATTTTATCAGTTGATAGCGAAATCGCTAGATGTAAAATGCGTCCACGCCGCCTTTGACGCGGCAACTTAAACAAGAGAGCCGAAGCCCTAGCGACGGCCGAAAGAGGAGGGATAGGATGTCCAAGACGAGATTCAGCCGCCGCTATGTTCTGCTTGCATCTGCGGCGTTGCTAGGTGCGGCTGCGGTGATGCAGCCGGCTTTTGCGATCACGCCGGCGGAGATCAAGGCGAAGGGCAAGCTTGTCGTCGGGATTCAGGG
>NZ_JBFUKD010000911.1:0-1211 GCF_056401005.1 Microvirga sp. P4_G7
GCTCGATATTGCCGCCGATATCTCGCGACACGGCGCTGAGCAAATTTGACGACGACTGTTCCGCGTCGCGCCACGCGTCGTTACGCGTTTCCCAAAGCGCACTGACGGAGAGGCCAAAGATGCTCAGCGCGATCACAGTCGCGATCAGGTTGAGATAGAGGCCCGGCAGGCTTGTACCTGCCGCGGATCGCGCCTTCGAACTTTGAAAACCGGTGATCGTATCAAAGGGCATGGGAAGGCGGAGAATTCGATTGTGACATGGTGTCTGCGAAAGGGTCTCAGGCCACCGTTTCAGGATGGGTCCCGAGCAGCCCGAATTTATCAGCGGTACCACGGATTTCGCGTTCGAGCTGCGCCGCGCTCCGTTCCCCAATGAAAACGCAAAGCTTGACCGTTCGTTCCGCCGCTTGCTCGGCAAGCCTCAATCGGTGTCGTCCGGACAGGGCCAACTCTTTGGCATCGTCAGACTTTTCGGGAACTTGGTCGCGGTATCGCCGCAGGCCAGCGAAATCTGCTCCTGCGTGAGCCCTAGCGCCTGGCTGAGATCGGCGCCGGCAAACTGCGTGAGGAACAGGTAGGCGCCCGCGAAATTGACCCCAGCCAGATCGCTCCGTCCCATTTTCGCGCGTGAGAGGTTGGAATAGCTGACGTTCAATCCGGTCACCTTCGCGTTCGTGAAGATCGCACGTGCGACCTCCGCCCGCGTCATGTCCACATTGGACAGATCGGCGCCGGTAAAGTCCGACCGGTTGACTTCGGCTTTGCTAAAATTCGCGTTGGCGATCTTGGATTGCGCAAAACTGGCGCGGCTAATGTCAGCCGACGTGAGGTTGGCCTTTTCGAGATTGGTGCGAGCGAACGACGCCCGCCAACCGACGCTCTTGGACAGGTTGGCCCCGGAAAGGTCCGCTCCGTCGAACCGAGTCCGGCTGATCTCGGATTCGGTCAGATTGGCCCCCGTCAGTTTCGCACCGGACAGATCTGTAAAGGTCAGATGGGCCCTGGCAAAAACGGCCCCACTGAGATCGTCATTCGCCAGAAGGAGTTGTGTTTTTGAACAATTGGTCCAATCGACCCTGGGAGCCGGAACGTCTTGGCATTTCGCTTGCGCCGCGCTGGTGAAACCAAGCAAGAGCAGAGCCGGTACAAAAACCCATTGGCGATACCGCATTCGACCGTGTGCGTGCGGCAACGTCGCTTTTGTTCCTGCC
>NZ_JBFUKD010000912.1:0-1206 GCF_056401005.1 Microvirga sp. P4_G7
GTCATGATGAGCGTGAAGAGCAAGGTCAGCGTCTGTGGCGCCATGAACCAGACGGGAATGATCGACCCCGTGAGAGAGGCGAGGTTCGCTGCCGTCGAGGTGACGATGAACGAGAGCTTGAAGCCGACACCTGTCAGTGTCACCACGCCGACGACGATCCCGACGGTCGCGGCCGCAGCGCCCACTGCCAGTGCGTATTTGGCGCCGTCGCGCAGGCTTTCGAACAACTCGCGCACGGTCATTCGCTTGCGTGGATTGAGCAACCCCACCGCGATGCATAGGGTGATGCCCCAGAATGCGGCGAGATAAGGGGTGTAACCGGCAATCAGGATGCCGATCAGCGCGACAAGAGGAATGATCGTCGGCCAATCTCTCTTGAGCGCCGCATTGATATCGGGCATTTCGTCGGGGCGCAGCCCACGCAATCCATTTCGCTTTGCTTCGAAATGGACCTGCATGAACACGCCGAAAAAGTGCATGAAGGCAGGTGYGATCGCCGCAAGGATGATGGTGCTATAGGGCATGTTGAGGAATTCGATCATGAGGAACGCTGCGGCGCCCATGATCGGCGGCGTGATTTGTCCACCGGTCGAGGCCGTCGATTCGACGGCGGCTGCGAAGTGCTTCTTGTATCCGAGTCGGATCATCGCCGGGATCGTGAGCGAGCCGACCGTAACGGTGTTTGCGACCGACGATCCTGAGATCATGCCAAACAGAGCCGATCCGAAAATCGAGACCTTGGCCGGTCCGCCGGCGTAGCGACCGGCGACCCAGGCGGCGCAATCGAGAAACAGCTGCCCCAATCCGATACGCGTCGCAAACACGCCAAACAGAACGAAGTGGAAGACGTAGGTCGCCACGACGCCGAGCGCGATGCCGTAGATTCCCTGGCTCGTGAGATAAAGGTGGTCGATCAATTGCGAGAACGTCGCGCCCGGATGAACGAGAATTCCCGGCATCGAAGGTCCGTACATCGCGTAGATCATGAAGATGGTGGCGATGATCGGCAACGGCCAGCCGACGGAGCGGCGCGTCGCCTCGAAGAGGACGAGAACGAGGGTGCCGCCGAGGACGACGTCGGTCGTCGTGGGGTTGCCGACGCGAAAGGCGAGATCGTCGAGCGGAATCAAGGGAACGTGCAACACCGCGACGACGGCGGCGATCGTGAGCGCCCAATCGAACAAGGGAATACCGATCGGACGAAAC
>NZ_JBFUKD010000913.1:0-1203 GCF_056401005.1 Microvirga sp. P4_G7
GAAGACGACGAAGCGCAGCCACGATGTCTGTATCGGGGATATTGTCGCCGTCAGCGCTTTCGATGCGGCATCGGAGCACGAGAAGAAAAGCAATGCGATGAGGATCAGAACGATGCCGCGCAGCGGATTGTCGGGATTGGTCTGTGCTGGGGTGGTGGGCATCGGAGATGGGGATCGCTTCAAAGAATGCGCTGTAGCACCTTATCTGTCTCAGGAGACCTRCAAAGTGCGCAGGTCCTCGCAGCAATGTTGCATGCACCGCCCCATTCGCGATCAGTGGTGTTCGTGCAGGCACTTTCCATGCTCGGAGAGCACTTCGAGAACCCGGCACTCGCCGATGGTGCCGTGAGCTTCGCAGACGAGCATGCGTTCAATCTCAGCTTGCAAAGCGGTGAGACGATCGATCTTCGACCTGATTTCGGCCAGATGATGCTGGGCGATGCTGTCGACTTGGTCACAGGGCTGGGTGGGATGGTCCGAGAGCAGGAGTAGTTGCCGGATCGCATCCACCTCAAATCCGAGATCGCGAGCGTGACGAATGAAGCGCAGCCGGTCGATGTCGCGGGGACCATAAGACCGACGATTGCTGGCGGTCCGCTCGGCGGGCCGAAGCAAGCCGACTTCTTCATAGTAGCGGATTGTAGGAATTTTGACGCCCGTTTCCTTGCTCAGCGCCCCAATCGAGCGATTCATGGCACACCCCTCTTGACCCTCTAGTCACTAGAGATTGTAGCGTGGCATCACGAATCAAGAGGCTACGCATGTCTACGCACACCAAAAGGGCCGAAACGCCCTCCCCATCCAGACTCGCATGGACCGTCACGGGCATGGATTGTCCGAGTTGCGTCGCCAAAATCGAGACGGCTTTGGCGCGGATGCCTGGCTTATCCGACATTGCGGTCAACTTCGCCTCCGAGACCGTAACGCTCGCTCGCGCGGAAACAGCCCCGACGACTTCCGATGATGTCGAGAAAAAGATTCGCGCGCTCGGTTTCACAATCGTTCCACGGAATACCGCCCCGCCGGAAGCCGCGGACAAGCCGAGCCATCATCACGGGCATGGCCAATGCTGCGATCACGTCCACCCTGAGAAGCACGATCATGATCATTCCCATGATCATTCGCATGACCATGATCATCACAGCCATAGCCCTGTTCCCGCGATCCCTGTACCAGGCAACACGGTCGAACAAAGGTGGTGGC
>NZ_JBFUKD010000914.1:0-1198 GCF_056401005.1 Microvirga sp. P4_G7
GGCTCATGTCGCTTGGCCGCATCAGCCGTAGCGCGATGTCGGCTTCCCGGCGCAGCAGCGAGACTGTGCGGCTCTCACCGAGAAGGCGTAAGCGAAGGCGCGGGTGCGTTGTCTTGAGGAGCGCCACACGCGTCGCGATCAAGGAGATCGCAACGACCGGCGGCGCACTGACGGATACTTCCGTCATGACGTCTTCGTTCCGCGCCCGAGTCACGCGTTCGATGGCGAATGCATCGGCCTCGATGCGTCGGGCGTATTCCGCTACGCGCTCGCCGTCGGCGGTCAGTACGTAGCGGCCCGACCGGCGATCCACCAGTTTGACGCCGACAGCCGCCTCGAGTGCCGCGACGCGACGGGACACGGTGGCGTGCTCGACACGCAATCGCCTCGCCGCGGCCGACAGGGATCCTTCGTCGGCGAGGGCCGCAAAGTGCCGGAGATCGTCCCAATCGAACATGGCGATTCTTTCACACCCAATGGGAGGGAGTGGGGAATTTCGCACAGAACCTGGCGATTGCAAGATGGGATATCCAACAAGGAGAAGACAATGTCCCCATCGAATATCCGGAAGGTCGTCCGTATCGAGGTGAAGCCAGGACTCGCCTCGGCGGCCCGTACGGCGTTACTCGATCTGCAAAAGGCGACGCACGCGGAGCCCGGCTGCCGCGAGTTTGTGTTCTTTCAGGCCCTCGACGACGAAGCCGCGTTCCTGCTGATCGAGGATTTCGCGGATTCCGACGCGCTGGCGCATCATATGAGCCTGCCGCATACCCAAGCCTTTTTCGCGCGCGAACTCGTCGCGTCGATCAGGCCGATTGAACCGGGATGGATGTCTTGACCGAGGAGGCGATGCTACCGCGCCGCCGGTTCAGGAAACTTCCCGCGAAAGCGCAGATCGTGGTGTTTCCCCTGATCCTGTCATTGCTGATGTCCGGCATCGTCTCGACGATCGCAACGCTCAAGGCCGTGGGATGGGACAATGGGACGGCGCTCAAGATCCTGCAGGCGTGGAGCGTCTCCTATGCGGTCGCATTCCCGACGGCGCTCGCGGTCATGCCCCTGGTCAGGAGAATCGTCGGAGCCCTCGTCGAAGTGCCGGACCATAACGGCATGAAACGCAAATCCGCGCCATAAAGCGGAAGGATAATTGAGGCGCGCGCAGCCTCGATCGATGCTGCGCGGCCGATCACTCCACCGA
>NZ_JBFUKD010000915.1:0-1197 GCF_056401005.1 Microvirga sp. P4_G7
GTACTTGCTCGCATCGGACGCGGCCAATCCTACGCTTTCCAGCAACTCCCCGACGCGAGCCGCCACATCGCGCCGTCGGCGCAGGTGGTGGAGTTTGACCGGCTCGGCGATGATCCGCCCGACCCGCCACCGCGCATTGAGCGAAGAGAACGGATCCTGGAAGATCATTTGCAAGCGGTGCCCGTCCGCTGTCTTCCCCGCTCCAGCAAACCTGATMGTCCCCGACGTCGGTTTCATCAGTCCGGCGACAAGGCGGGCCAAAGTCGACTTGCCACAACCGCTCTCGCCGACGAGACCATAGGTTTCGCCATGCCTCACCGCAAAACTGACGCCGTCGACGGCCCGCGTGCCAGCATGCCTGGCCTTTCCGAACAACCGCAATGGCGACGAAGCGGAATTGAAAACCCGAGTGACCTGGTCAACCAAAAGGAAATCTGAATCAGGCATCAAACCACCATGGCCGTTAAAGGATGCCAGCAGGCATACGCCCCGATGGAATCGTTCTGCAGGATTGGACGCTCGGTGGCGCAGACCGAATCCGCATGGTTGCAGCGAGGATGGAAGGGGCACCCCGGTGGTATGGCGCCGAGATTGGGCATCGAGCCGGGGATCGGGTTGAGCTGCGCCACAAAATCGTGAACGGGCGGCGTCGCGTTCATGAGACCGCGGGTGTACGGATGCCGCGGCCTGTTGAGAATTTCGGCTGTCGGACCGATCTCGACGATCCGTCCCGCATACAGCACGGCAACCCGGTCGGCCATTTTGGCGATGACGCCCAAATCGTGGGTGATCAGCAACATGGCGACGCCGGTTTCGGCGTGAAGATCGCGCATGAGCTGGAGGATATGAGCTTGAACAGACACGTCGAGCGCTGTCGTCGGCTCATCGGCGATGACGAGGGACGGCTCGGCGCACAGGGCAAGCGCGATTACGATCCGCTGGCGCATTCCGCCGGAAAGCTCGTGCGGATATTGGTCGAGACGTCGCTCCGGATCGGACAATCCGACGCGATCGATCCATGAGATCGCCCGCTTTCGCGCCTCTTCGCGCCCGATGGGCAGATGGGCCGTCATCGTATCGACGAGTTGGCGGCCGATCGTCAGCACCGGATTGAGGCTTGTCAGCGGATCTTGAAAAATGAAACCTATCTTCCGGCCCCTGACACGCCGCATCCCTTCCGGCGGCAGCGTGTCGATC
>NZ_JBFUKD010000916.1:0-1193 GCF_056401005.1 Microvirga sp. P4_G7
CCATGACCCATGACRGCGGTGGGGATTGCCACCCCCCAGTGTCATTCCCGGCCGGAAGCGGCGCAGCCGCTGAAGGGGAAGGGAACCCATAGCGYCGGGCCGTGCCGAACCGTSGTGCTCGTGAAGACGCGCCAGKCCTGGGTCCCCTTCCCTCGCTTACGCTCGCCGGGGATGACACGTCGGCGCCCCRCCYCCAYCACGTCATCACCGGGCTCGTCCCGGTGACCTCGCTTCCCTWAWGCGCGYGCTCRTCYRATCGAGGTGGCCGGGACGAGCCCGGCCGTGACAKCGGAGGGGGCATCTCATTCCCATCCCCCCTCAGGATGAGGCTCCCGGAGGCTCCCTCCACCACGTCATCACCGGGCTTGTCCCGGTGACCTCGCTTCCCTGAAGCGCGCGCTCGTCCGATCGAGGTGGCCGGGACGAGCCCGGCCGTGAGGGCGTCATCTCACCCATCACCGTCGCAGGATAGTTTCGAGGGTGCTGCGTTGTGAGGCCCAGTGGTCGCGGAATTCGTGCATGCGGTCGCGGAGCGCGTCGGCGAAGAAGGTGCGTTCGGCGAGGAAGCACGGCGGGCCGTAGCCGCCCTGGCAATGGCCGGTGTGGCGGCAGGCGCGGCGGCGGCAGGTGGCGGGGACTTTGAGAACGTCCGCGAGACGCCGCAGGGCGTCGTCGCAATCGGGCACTTTGGCGAGAATGGTTTGAGCCGGGTTCATGAGAATATCCCTTCTGGCAACGAGCGGATGAAACGGAGCGGATGAAACGACGGACGGCAGGCATTCCGGAAAGAGGCAATTTGGAAAACGGCGTGCGGGAAAAAGAGACGCGCTGGAAACGGACGCGGGTCCGCGGGCTCAGGGCGCAAACGGCCCGAACCTCGGCGAAAAAATCGAGGGTGGCGCGACGTGCGGTCCGGCTCGATGATGATGGTGGTGRTGTGGAGAAGCCGGACGGCACCTCGCGCACGGTTCTTTTAGGCGGACAGGCGGYGACGGCTCGCAATTGCTTCCCGAGGCGGACGTCGCCTTGAATCAAGCGACGGGCCTCGGGCCAGCCCCGAGCCAGGCACACAGCCTGGGCCTCTCGCCGAACGGGTTTTGCGTAAAACCCACCCGCGAGACCGTACCCGACCCCACAACCGCAACGCCTCGCGAGCGCGCCCCTCATTGGGTCGGACGGGAGAGGTTATAGCT
>NZ_JBFUKD010000917.1:0-1193 GCF_056401005.1 Microvirga sp. P4_G7
GCGCAACCGATCGTCTCCGCAAGAGGGCTCGCCATCTGGGTCGCCGCGTTGATGAACAGGGCGCGTATGGGGATGAGGCGGCCATCCCGCAGCCTGATTCCGTCGAGCGCGGGCGCGCTTCCCTCGAGGGAGGCGATCTCGCCTGTCTCGACCGCGACGCAGCGGCGCGTGAGAAGCTCCTCATCGGACGCATCGAGGTTCATCGCGCCGTTGGTGAAAAACGTCACATCGCCCCATTCCGCCACCAGCGACGCCTGTTTGACCGATGCCTCGTCGGTCGCCAGAACGCCGATGCTCCCGCCGCCGATCTCGTAGGCGTGGCAATAGGGACAATGCAGCACCGTCCGCCCCCACCGCTCGGCCAGCCCCCTTATCTCGGGCATGATGTCGACGATGCCCGTCGCGAGGAGAACGCGGCGCCCATCGTAACGGACGCCATCGGCGAGCGTGACGGCGAAACCGTCTTCGTCCGGTTCGACCCCGACGGCTTCCCCGCTCACGACCGTCGCCGTCGGATAGGCGCTGACCTGCTCACGACCTGAAGCGAGCAGATCTCCGGGTCTTGAGCCATCGTGACCGAACAGGCCATGTGCGGAAGTGGCGAACCGGTTACGCGGCTGGCCGGCATCGATCAACAGCATGGATCGACGAGCCCGCACCAGATGGAGGGCAGCAGAGAGGCCGGCGAAGCTGCCTCCGATGATGATGACGTCGTAGCGCATGGCCTCGGCTTCGGTGAGCGGAGAAGGGCTAACGCCAGTAACCGCCCGTCGTTTCCCCCAGCAAAGAACTTTTGCCTGTTCGACAACCGCCCTGCGATAAGGAAAATAGTCGAAGCGCTGTAAAGCGCAGTTTAGGGGGAACCGGAAAAACCCGAGGCCGTTGTCAAGGCACGAAACAACGGGAGACTACGATGTTCAAAGGCGGGCTGCTTTGGCTCATCGGCATTCCTTTGCCGATCATTCTTATTCTATTCTTCATGGGCTACCTGAGCTGACGGTAAGCCGACATCTAAACGAAGCCGTTATTTTAAAAAAAGGGGCGCTGGTGGGCGCCCCTTTTCGTATTCTTTACTCGGCAGCCTCGACGACTGGCCGCTCGCGCGATTGATGTTCGCGCTTGATCAGCTCCGCCGTGAGGAACGCGATTTCCAGCGCTTGCTCCGCGTTCAGGCGCGGATCGCAATACGTGTG
>NZ_JBFUKD010000918.1:0-1193 GCF_056401005.1 Microvirga sp. P4_G7
GGCCCAGACATAACCGCCCGACCACTTGAGCGCCGAGGCGACCATGTCGTCGATGAGGCGGTGTTCGTAGGTGATGCCGGCGGCCTCGAACTTGGTCTTGAACTCGTTCTGGTAGACCTCTTCGAAGATGTCCTTGAAGCGGCCGTCATAGGCCTTGAGGATCGTGTTCTTCGTCGAGAGGTAGACCGGGTACTTGCGGTTCAAGCCGTAATTCATCGAAGCGCGGGCGAAATCGCGGATCGAATCGTCGAGGTTGTACATCGCCATCGCGACGCCGGCATCGGGGAACTTGAAGACTTCCTTCTCGATGACGGTGCCGTCCTCACCCTCGAACTTGATCGTCAGGCGGCCCTTGCCGGGCACCTTGAAATCGGTCGCCTTGTACTGGTCGCCGAAGGCGTGACGGCCGACGATGATCGGCTGGGTCCAGCCCGGCACGAGGCGCGGCACGTTCTTGCAGATGATGGGTTCGCGGAAGATCACGCCGCCGAGGATATTGCGGATGGTGCCGTTGGGCGACTTCCACATGTCCTTGAGGTTGAACTCCTTCACGCGGGCTTCGTCCGGCGTGATCGTGGCGCATTTCACGCCGACGCCGTATTTCTTGATCGCCTCGGCGGCCTCGATCGTCACCTGATCGTTGGTGGCGTCGCGATGCTCCATGCCGAGATCGAAATATTTCAGGTCGATGTCGAGATAGGGGTKGATCAGCTTCTCTTTGATGAAGTGCCAAATAATGCGGGTCATCTCGTCGCCGTCGAGYTCGACGACSGGRTTGGCWACCTTGATYTTYGCCATGATCTCACCTTGCGCTTGTAGAGGGGGAATGCCCGCTGGACAGCGGACGTCATGGCGCGGGCTATAGCGCGGCTTTTGCCGCGGGGGAAGCGGGGTTGGGACAACAATCGCGGACGAGCATGCCCGAGAGCTCAGTTCCTCGCCCGTTTCGAGGATCGCGTGTCCTCGATGCAGGGGGCAGCGCTGAACAGCGAGTTCGCCGTCGCCACTTTTCCCCGGAGTGTTTCGGCGGTTTTCGGATCGGTCACCAATCGTGCGGTCGCTTTCAGGAAATCCTGATCGCAGGAGCACGCCCCGCGGCCTTTCTTTTCGTAGCACAGGTCATGTGCCCGGCAGGCGGCGTCGAAGGCATCCTTAGGGGCTGCGCGATGATCGTCGCCGGCGCCGCACCAATG
>NZ_JBFUKD010000919.1:0-1191 GCF_056401005.1 Microvirga sp. P4_G7
GCGCATAGGGCGCTTTCAAAACGATGCGCACGGTCGACGGATCGACGGCCTCGACTTTATCGATATTGCCGGCAGTCTGTTTRCCCCGCGAGGCGAGCTCCATCCACCGCTTCAGCGAGGCGATCACATCGTCCGCCGTCATCGGAGAGCCGTCGTGGAACGTGATGCCCTGGCGAAGTTTGATCGTGTAGACCTTGCCGCTTTCCGAAATCTCGGGGAGGCTTTCCGCCAGGAGCGGCGTGACGTTCCAATCCTTGTCGAAGGTATACAGAGTTTCGAAGAAATGCTGGGTCACGATGCCGACCAGATCCGCGGTCGAGACCATCGGGTCCAGCGTAGGAGGCTCACCGATCGTCGCGACATTGACGACGCCCCCCGGCTGCTGGGCAAAGGCCACCGGCCCCGCGACAACGGCCAGCGCACTCGAAAGCAAAACGCGTCCTAGCAGTTTCATCGTTTTCTTCCTCTATTCCATATTTATGGATTATGCCCTCTAGTTATGTCATAGTGCGTGAGTAATGAATGTGCGTCAATAGGTTGGGTCTTGGCGCTTTCGGCGCGACAAACGAAAAAGGCCCGGCATTTAGCCGGGCCCTCGCAATCGAAATGCGCGTGATGATCACATCCCCCAATAATAGGGCATGCGCCAATAATCATGGAGTTCGCGCTCGCGTTCGCGATCGGACCACTCGTAATCGCGATCCCGATCCCGGTAGAAATCAGGTGCGCCGCGAAGCTGCTCCTCGGTAATATCCGTGCGATACCCGCCGAGGCTGGTGTCGTATTTCAGCTTGTTCCACGGGATCGTGTAGCTGTCTTCGCCCATGCCGAGGAAACCGCCGAACGTCATCACCGCATACGCGACCTTGCCGTTGACTTTTTCGATCATCAGCCTGTCGACGCTGCCGATCTTCTCGCCGTTCGGGCCGTACACGTTCGTGCCTTCCACTCGATCGCTGTCGATCAACGGATTCGCCGAAGTCGTCTTGTCTGCTGCCAGCTGAGCCATTGCGGAATCTCCTTGCTTCAGAACTCGATAGAGAATCTCCGAGGGCACGAACAGTTCCACCGAACTTGACTGTTTTTTTGCGGAACATCCCCTGTCGGCGCGCATTCTCAACCCGTCTGAAGTTTCCAATGGAGAATACTGGATGCGTCGTTTTTTCATCGCCCTTGCCGCCACTTCCGTCC
>NZ_JBFUKD010000920.1:0-1191 GCF_056401005.1 Microvirga sp. P4_G7
GGCAGCATCCCCCTGGAATCGGATCTTGCCATGATCGCCCTCTCCTGCCGGATAAACGCTTGCGGCCCGGTCTCCATCATCATGGCGAGGAGACGCTCCTTCATGCCTTCGTCCGTCTGAGCCTCCGGCGAGAGGATCTCAGGCATCAGAAGAGATGGAACATCGCCGAACCTGCCCTCCTCTGCCAGTGCGATCAGCCGTTCCCGTTTGCCTCTCGCCTCGTCGGTATCGGGGCGGGCGGACGTATCGAGCAGACCCAGGCGCGTCACTCGCCCGGGCGCCTGCCGCATGACTTCCAGCGCGAGGTAGCCGCCCATGGAGAGGCCGGCGAGCGCGAAACGCGGTGGAGCCTCCTTCAAGAGACGCTCCGCCATCGCCGGCAGAGAGGCGTCCTGCGTATGGTCCGCGATGCTGACCTGGCGGGAAACCGAGAGTGCCGCGATCTGGTCCCTGAAGAGATCCCGAGTATTCAGAAGCCCCGGGATGAGGATGAGAGTCTCCGACATCGATCTCTTTCCTTGGATTGACAAGCGGTCGACTTGTCCTATGGTCCGCCCAGCTTCGTTTGAAACTGGGTTTCGAGCGAAACTCATCTCGCGCCTGTTTGTTGCCGTCCTGAGCGGCTGGCACGGAAAGCGCACTCTTGCCCTCAACGGTTATATCATCGATGTCGTTCGCCGAACTCGGACTTAGCGATAAAGTTCAACAAGCGGTTGCTGCCGCAGGCTACACGGAACCGACGCCCATCCAGGCGCAGGCGATTCCGCATGTTCTCGCGCGCAAGGACGTCCTGGGCATCGCCCAGACCGGCACGGGCAAGACGGCCGCGTTCACTCTGCCGATGCTGACGCTTCTGGAGACCGGCCGCGCTCGCGCCCGGATGCCGCGGACCCTGATCCTCGAACCGACCCGCGAATTGGCCGCCCAGGTCGAGGAAAATTTCGACAAATACGGCATCAATCACCGTCTTTCGGTCGCCCTCCTCATCGGGGGGGTGTCCTTCGGCGATCAGGACGCCAAGATCACCCGCGGCGTCGACGTGCTGATCGCCACGCCCGGTCGGTTGCTGGATCACTTCGAGCGCGGGAAGCTCCTGCTCTCCGGTGTCGAGCTTCTGGTGATCGACGAGGCGGACCGGATGCTCGACATGGGCTTCATTCCCGATATCGAGCGCATCGTGAAGCTCGTCCC
>NZ_JBFUKD010000921.1:0-1186 GCF_056401005.1 Microvirga sp. P4_G7
GTCCAAGGCCTGATCGCCCAACTCTCGTCGCCACGTCCCTCGACCTACATCGGAAGCGGCAAGGTCGAGGAATTGGCCGGGCTCATCCGCGCGGAGGAAATCGGCCTCGTCGTGATGGATTGTGCGCTCAGCCCCATTCAGCAACGCAACCTCGAGAAGGCCTGGGGCGCCAAGGTGATCGACCGCACCGGCCTCATTCTTGAAATTTTCGGACGGCGTGCCCGAACCAAGGAGGGTACGCTCCAGGTCGAGCTCGCCCATCTCGGCTATCAGAAGGGACGTCTTGTGCGGTCCTGGACCCACCTTGAACGTCAACGCGGTGGCTTCGGCTTCCTCGGCGGCCCGGGTGAAACGCAGATCGAAGCGGATCGGCGGATGATTCAGGAGCGCATCAAGCGGATTGAGCGCGAACTCGAAACGGTCGTCCAGACCCGTGCTTTGCATCGTGCCAGCCGCCGACGGGTTCCGTATCCGATCGTGGCGCTGGTGGGCTACACCAACGCCGGAAAATCGACGCTGTTCAACCGGATGACCCAGGCCGAAGTCCTGGCCGAGAACATGTTGTTCGCGACCCTCGATCCGACCTCACGCGCCATCGAGTTGCCGTCGGGAGAGAGGGCCATCCTGTCCGATACGGTCGGCTTCATTTCCGATCTTCCGACCATGCTTGTGGCGGCCTTCCGAGCGACGCTGGAAGACGTCATCGAGGCGGACATCCTCCTTCACGTGCGCGACGTGTCCCACGGCGAAACCGAAGCGCAAGCGGGCGACGTCGAGACGGTGCTGCGCGAGCTCGGGATCGATCCCGACGACACGAAGCGGGTGATCGAGGTCTGGAACAAGGCCGATCTGCTTTCCGACGACGAGAAGGAGCGGCTCCAGACCTCGACCACACTCACCGATGTCGAGAAACGTCCGATCCTGATTTCGGCCTTGACCGGGGAGGGCATCCCCGAATTGCTGTCCGCCATCACCGTCCACCTGACCGCGGAACGCGTTCGCTACGAGGTCGATGTCGCGCCTGAGGACGGCGAGGGATTCGCCTGGTTGCATGCCAATGCGGAGATTCTCCGTCGGGAATCGACCGAAGACGGGCATTCCATCCTGGAAGTCCGAATCACACCGGGAAAGGAGCCGCGGTTTCTGGCCAGATTTCCGGAGGCGAGGGCGTTTCCCAACTAGAAGC
>NZ_JBFUKD010000922.1:0-1184 GCF_056401005.1 Microvirga sp. P4_G7
CGCCGGAGACGGCCTGGTGCGCCATCACCTGCACAAGATAGATCGAGTAGGAACGTTGGCCTATGAACGACAGTGCCGGGTGGCTGAGAACCGTGCGCAACGGCGTTGCAGCGAGAGAAGCGACGAGGAATGGAACGAAAATCAGGCCGTAGACAGCGCCCATGCTCGCATCACCAAGCTTTACGTTGAGGGGGAACGAAACTGCCTGTGTGCAGACGAGGAGTGCGGTCGCTACCAAGGCGCCGATCGGCGTCATGAACGGCTGAAAAATCGCGAACCCCGTCCGGGTGTTGAGAACCAGCGCAAGCAAGGCGCCCCACAGGAGAACGGTGTAGTGGTACGCGAAGAGCCAGGGCACGTGCCAGTTGAGAAACATCAAAGCGACGCACGCGGACGCTAGCAAGATGCGCATCGTGACGCGCAGGGGCAGCGCGAACGCCAGGACCGGCCACGCGAGGTAAAATTTCCACTCGATTCCGAGCGTCCAAGTCGGCCCCCAATTTCCGAACCGATACTCGTTCATGAGCGAAACATAGTAGGGCAGCGCGTCTACGAACATCGTCCAGTACGCCCTTCCGATGTAATAAGATTGCGCGCCGAAGATAATCAATAGGAAGAAGTAGACGGGTGCGATACGGAAGACGCGGCGGATGAAGAACGCTGGGATGGACACGCGGCCGTTTGCGGCCTCCTCGCGCAAAAGGAGTGTTGTGATCAGGAATCCGGACAGGACGAAGAAGATCTGAACGCCGAGCCACCCTGACAGCCAAGCCCAATTGGGCCCGCCGTAATGGATGGTCAGAACGAGCGCAACCGCGATCGCTCGAATTCCGTCGAGGCCGGAAAAACTTTTGGTTTTTGAGAATTCGTCATAGCTCAGTGCCGGCCGGAAGGCTTTCCGGACGGATTCGTTCAGCTTCATGACAACCTCGGCGGCGGTTTAGGGCGGATGCAATACCCAATTTCCGCCGGAGGTGCAATTCGTCGGCGAGGAACGGCCGAAATCAGACCTTACTGATAACGCTTCCCGCGCCAGCCGCCAGAACGTCGGCCACATTCAATTAGATGCCTTCCATCAGGAAATGATCCATCGAGCGTGAAGGTTCGGCGCAGCCCGCGCTGCCGATCACCTTGGCCGGGACACCGGCAACCGTGGCGTTGTGCGGAACAGCCTGGAGCACCAC
>NZ_JBFUKD010000923.1:0-1180 GCF_056401005.1 Microvirga sp. P4_G7
CCTGTGATCTGATTGTTTAAATCGTTTCCAAATCCCGAAATGGCGGCCCCGACGAGCAGAAGATTTTCGACCTCGCTCGCCAACGTGAAATCGACGCCGGCGACCACAAGATCGATTCCCTCTCCGGCATTCTCCTGCACAAAATCATAGAGATCGTCAGCGTAGTAGGTGTCGTTGCCCTTGCCGCCCGCTAATGTGTCGTTCCCCGCTGCACCATCGATAACGTTGTCGCGATCATTTCCACGAATGGAGTTTCGTAGTGAGTTCCCAGTTGCTCGAACCGCTTCGCCTGTTAGGAAGAGCTTCTCGATGTTCTCGGAGATGGTGTAATCCGCACTGGAGTAGGCAATGTCGCTTCCCATCCCTAAATCTTCGAATATTTTATCCTTACTGCTGTCGACATAGAACGTGTCGTTTCCACCGCCACCAATCAGGGTGTCCGCGCCGCGGCCGCCATCAAGCTTATCGTCTCCAAGCCCGCCGTCGAGAAGGTCTTCGCCACTTTGACCACTGAGTTTGTCGTGCCCACCCTGCCCATAGAGGTTGTCTACAAGGGAGGTGCCGGAGAAACTATCGACAGAGCTTCCGCCCGATACTGTGAGCGATTTGATCTGATCGAGCCCAAGTTCCTTTGCTCGAAGCAGCGTAAGTATCCAGCCCACGGCAAGAACGCTCCTCGGCGCGCTCGCGATCAGTGAATTTATTGCGTCAGTTTTTTGGACATACGTTCTATAGGACTTTGCTACTTCGAGGTCGGACACGATCGCGGCTATGTTAGTGGCACCTGAAGAGGTATATGCCTTCCTCATGAAGACATCCCCGCCTGAAAGGCTCGTTTGCCGAAGTAAGGATAGCGTCCCTACCTCCGTTGCAGCCGCCCAAGCCGCATTCTTGTTTGCGGTGATGCGACTCGCGTAGTCAAATGCTGAGCCATCAGCAAGATAAGTTACGTAGGTCGTTCCTTCCTGATAGAAACCGACTTCGCCCCCGGCGGTCGCAGTAGCCCCCATCATGTCGACGATCGTGTTTACTGTTTCTGCCTCTGACGTCGCGATGCCAACAAAGGTTTGCCAGTCTCCGCCATTTCTTGAGTCGAAACCTAGTGCGACGTAATGCCCGTTCTCAAAAGAAACGCGTCCCCACGACTTAGTATCGACGCCCACTGCATTTCCAACGAGTG
>NZ_JBFUKD010000924.1:0-1179 GCF_056401005.1 Microvirga sp. P4_G7
GCATTTGCCTCTTTCCGCCTCCATATTTGTTTTATCGACTTTGGCCGGACAACTGGGCCGCTACGCCTTGCACTGTAATAAGGCGCACGTGCTGACTTCTCTTCCAACTTCGACAAACTGCGCAGGCTCGCGCGTTGCGGGTCGGCGTTTACGTGCACTAGATGCCAGTGAAAGGACTACCCCGATGATTACGGGCACCGTTAAATTCTATAACGATCAGAAGGGCTACGGCTTCATTCAGCCGGACAACGGCGAGAAGGACGTGTTCGTCCATGCCACCGCTCTCGAGCGCGCTGGTCTGCGTGGGCTTCGTGAAGGTCAGAAGGTGACCTTCGACACCCAGGAAGATCGCCGCACGGGCAAGATCGCAGTCGGCAACATCCAGGCCGAGTAAAAAATTTCGATCCGGCGCGGATCAGGTCCGCGCTCAATCTTGGAGGCCGCAACTTTTCAAGGGGGCGGCCTCTTATCATTCGCAAGCTCTGCGAAAACTGCGCCTACGGCGCCGATGGAGAATGCCATGTTCGCTTTCAGGAAGACCACCCCCGTCAAATCCGTGATGTTCGCGGCAAACTACGAGGATGGCCGCACTGCGTATTTCGTGGTGCCGAACCATGGCGGCCCCAGCGAGGACTACCTGGCGATCACGATCGCCAAGGAGCAGCAGGAAGCCGGGCATCTCCCCGAGGGGCAGATCACGAGCGTCCGCCGGGTCCGCTAGGCTGGAATGGCGCCTCTACACGGCCATTGCCGAGGGCGATGTCGTAAGGGCGTGCAAAACGCGCGGGATATGATATAGTCCGCGTCCATTCACGAAGATTCCGTCGGCATACACGCCGTTTGACCCTTCGCCCATGCGAAGGGAGAACGCTCAGATTTGGTAAGGACATATTTTGCAAGTACTCGTTCGCGACAACAACGTCGAGCAAGCGCTCAGGGTTCTCAAGAAGAAGATGCAGCGCGAAGGCGTTTTCCGTGAGATGAAGCAGCGGAAGTCTTACGAGAAGCCCTCCGAGCGCAAGGCGCGGGAAAAGGGCGAAGCTGTGCGCCGTGCCCGCAAGCAGGCTCGTAAGCAGGCCATTCGCGAAGGTTTGATTGCAGCGCCGAAGCCGAAGCCGCGTTTCGCAGGTGGACCTCGCCGCCCCGGTATGGGAGCGGGCGCTGGTGCCGGCCCTGGTG
>NZ_JBFUKD010000925.1:0-1179 GCF_056401005.1 Microvirga sp. P4_G7
ATCCAACGGAACTGACGAGACGACCACAGAAACACCTCTTCCGCGAGGCGTGAAAGGTTTACGCCGATCATCGCGGTCACGAACAAGAACTCAGTGACGTGGTCGCGGCTTCCCACGGCATCGATGGAGTTTTCACAAGGCGCGTCGTAGCCGAGCTCCTTAGCCGACAATTCAGGATGAAGCGCGATGGCCGAGCCGGCCAGAGCCGCGGCGCCAAGCGGCGATCGTGCTGCGCGACGGTCCCAATCCTGCATACGCCCGATGTCGCGCGAAAATCCCTGCGCATGAGCGAGCAACTGGTGAGCGAAGGTCACGGGCTGCGCTGGCTGAAGATGCGTAAAACCCGGCGCAAGCGTTGTCTGATGATCGGTGGCTTGGGCGATCAACGCTTCCTGAAGCGAGAGCAGATCGCGCACGACTCGGCGTGCCGCGCCGCGCAAATGCAGTTTAAGATCGTTTGCCGCCTGATCGTTGCGCGAGCGACCGGCGCGCAGCTTGCCGCCGAGTGCGCCAAGCCGTTCCACCAGCACGCGCTCAAGGAATGTATGCACATCCTCGTCACCGGCCAAGGGCGCGATCTTTCGATTTGCATAATCGTTTCCGATCGACGCGAGCGTTTCGGAAATGGTGTTACCTTCTTCCTGCGTGAGGATGTCCGCGCGCATCAATTCGCGCGTGTGCGCGATGGAGGATTCGAGGTCTTCTGGGACCAGACGGAAATAGCTTTCGGGCGCACGCGAGAGACGCATCAGCGATTCTGCAGGCGGCGTGCGAAACCTTGCTCCCCAAAGGCGAACGGGCTGTGTCATGGCATTCCTCCAACGTGATAGAATGCTTGCACCCACCCAGAACGTAGACAAATGAATTGATTTCCTCGAAACTAGTCCAAAATGGAATAGTCGTCGTTGCAGACGATCCGTCGAGGAATACGATGTCCAGGACCCAACTGCCGACCACTGTGGCGTTGCGCGTCGTCGCAGCGCTTGCACAACACGGAACGGTCTCGGCTGCAGCACACGCCCTTCACCTGACCCAAAGCGCCGTCAGCAAGCAACTCAAGGGGATCGAAGAATTGGCGGGCACGTCGCTGTTTCACCGCACGAGCCGCGGCCTCTCGCCGACCGAGGCCGGTGTCATCTACATCGAGCAAGCGCGCCTTGCGCTCGGGGCCTTGGAGAC
>NZ_JBFUKD010000926.1:0-1177 GCF_056401005.1 Microvirga sp. P4_G7
ACGCTGTTGAGTCGCAGCACATCCTCTGCCGTTACGTTGTCGGTTCGTGCATGGGATATTTTGGTGAGGGCAACCACCGCAGTTTCGCCGCAGCGTGAGGCCGGGCAAGCGAATATTGTGCGTGGAATTCCGTCCATCGTCATGGTCGTCGTAACCCACTTGTCGGAAGGAAAGGCGATACCGGTCGTAACACGACTGGGCGACAGCCGGCTGGTTTGGCAGGCCGTCAAGAAAACCATCAGAAGACAGGAAAGAAAAAGGCGCATTGAAACCCCCGTTGCAACGCGGCGAGCTTCACGAGCCGCCGTCAATTGCAACGTTATAATTCTCAATGACCGTGTTCGCGAGCAACTTCTCGCAGGCGGCCTTCAGCGCGGCCTCGGCCTGACTTTTGTCGGCTGTCCCGAGTTCGATGTCGAACACCTTGCCTTGGCGCACGCCGGCGATGCCGTCGACGCCGAGCGATTTGAGGGCGCTCTCGATGGCTTTGCCCTGAGGATCGAGAACCCCGTTTTTGAGGGTCACGGTGACGCGCGCTTTCATGAGCTTTGATCCGGCCGGTTGGGATTGCGCCTACGCCATAAGACCATTGGCCGCCGGACACAACGCCTGAGCCGTCACGAGTCCCAATGTTTCGCGGYGATCCCGCGAATCGTCGCTTCGACCTCCTTCGCATCGCCGCCGATGACGATGATGACGGACAGGCCCATCGCGGATCGCCGTCCCACCGCACCGCCCCAGACGGGCGGTTTTTTCTCGTCGGCCCGGGCCATGGAGAGGATGAATCCGCGATCGCTTCCGACCGTGAAGGCACGGGAATCCGTCGCGATTTCGGCTTTGCCGGTGCGGGGCCGGGCGAGAAAGCGCGCGAGGGCGCGCGAATCTTTGAGGGCAGCTTCGGCCTTGTCGGCCTCGGGACCGGTCAGTTTCAACGTGCCGACGACGATTCCCGCCCCGCATTCGTCGCAAGCCGAGATCGCCTCGAGTTCACCGCGGTCTTCGGAGAGCCAGGGTGCGAGTGGGATGGAGAACCAGGGATGAGTCTCGGGAACGCCCTCGACGCTGCGAGGCAGATAGGCGCAGCCGCCGAGGATAACCAGGGCGAAAGCAACAGGGCCGAATACGGTCGCGAGCCAGGTCGGCAGAGTTGTTGGCCGGGTCGTCAGAGTGGTTGAAA
>NZ_JBFUKD010000927.1:0-1172 GCF_056401005.1 Microvirga sp. P4_G7
GGCGACGAGCGTGCCGCCAGTCTCGGCGTGCCCGTCGGGCGTGTACGGTTGGAGATGCTCGCCTGCATCTCGCTCCTCGCCTCCACCGCCGTCGCTTTCGTCGGCACCATCGGGTTCATCGGTCTCGTCGGACCTCACATCGCCCGCCTTCTCGTCGGCGAGGATCAGCGCTACTTCCTGCCGATCTCGGCGGTGGCTGGCGCCGTCATCCTGTCGATCGCATCGACCTTGTCGAAAGCGATCACGCCCGGGGTGATCTATCCGATCGGGATCATCACCGCCTTGGTGGGCGTGCCCTTCTTTCTCAGCCTCGTCCTGGCGGTTCGTCGGGAGAGCTGGCGATGAGCCTTTCGATCAAGGCGCTGAAATTCGCCTATGGGCGCAACCCGCTTTTTGCTGCGCTCGAGGCGCATGAGCTTCCGAGGGGAAGCATATCGGCCATCGTCGGGCCGAACGGCGTCGGAAAATCGTCCCTTTTCCGGTTGATCGCCGGATTGCAGAAGCCTCATGGCGGTTCGATCGAGCTCGACGGCGGCGATCTCGCCCGTTTGAGCGACAGGCGACGAAACGAGACTGTTTTCTTCCTGTCCCAGCACGTCTCGATCCGGGCAGCGTTGAGCGTCTTCGATATCGTCCTCCTGGCTCGCAAGAGCGAGAAGGGAGGGCGGGCGACTTCCGCCGATCTCCTGCGCGTCGAAGGCATTCTCGACCAATTGGGGATCAGTCACTTGTCCGATCGCCCGGTCACCGACCTGTCGGGAGGCCAACAGCAGCTGGTCGCTACCGCGCAGGCCTTCGTTCGGGAGCCGGATATTCTCCTCCTCGACGAGCCGACGAGCGCCCTCGATCTTCGCCGGCAGCTGGAGGTGATGGAGCAAATTCGGAAAGTGACCGCCGAACGGGGGATCGTCACCCTCGTGGCCCTTCACGACCTGGGGCTCGCCAGCCGGTTCGCCGAGCGCTTCGTCTTGATCAGCGACGGTGCGATTGYCGCCGATGGTTCGCCAAAGGACGTGTTGTCCGGAGACGCGATCCAACGGGCCTACGGGGTCGGGATCAACATCGCCTACGCCGAAACAGGAACATTAATGGTCGAGGCTTACTTGCCTATAGCCTGAGAGCGCCCGCCTATCCTTACGGCGAAGCCCCTTTGCAAGGGGATTTTGTGATGT
>NZ_JBFUKD010000928.1:0-1171 GCF_056401005.1 Microvirga sp. P4_G7
TGCGCTTGATGTCATCCACCTGCCGCACGATCGTATCCGTACATTGATCGAAAACCTCACGATCCGTCGTGATCACCTTCCCGTATTTGCGACGGATCCGCTCGGCCGAAAGCTGGATCGGGGTGAGAGGATTTTTGATCTCGTGCGCGATGCGCCGAGCCACGTCCGCCCACGCGGACGTGCGCTGCGCCGAAACGAGGTCGGTGATGTCGTCGAGCGTGATCACGAGCTCGCGCTCTTCGCTGCGCGATTGCTCACTGGCGACACGAACGTTGAGCGTTCTTTCCTTACCTCGCCGTGAGATCAAAATCTGTTTTTGCATAAGCCGTTGGCGGGAGTTTCTCATTTCTTCGACGAGAGTCGAAACTTCCGGCAAGAGCGTCGCGATCGGATGTCCGAGCAGATCGGCGCGGGGCGTCGCCAAGAGAGCTTCCGTCGACGGGTTGACGATGGTGACCCTGTCCTGCGCATCGATGCCGATGACACCGGCCGACACACCCGCCAGCACGGCTTCCGTAAACAGGCGTCGGCGGTCGATCAGCTCGCTGGCCGCAGTGAGGCCGTCGTGCTGATGGCGCAGTTCGGACGTCATCTTGTTGAAGGTCTCGCCGAGATGGGCAAGATCGCCCTCGCCTCGCCTCACCGGCACCTGAACGTAGAAATTGCCCGTGGCGACTTGATCGGTCGCGTAGATCAATCGCCGGATCGGCGCGACGAGCCGGTTGGCGAAGTTCAGCCCGAACCAGATCGCCGACAAGAGGACGATCAGTGCGATCAGCGTGAACATCGATGCGAAGGCGACCTGAATGCCGACCTTCTTTTGCTCCAAAGCCTCGTAGATCGCGACACCGGTCTCCGCAATCTGCGGGAACTCGACCGCGCGTGGATCGACTTCGCGCGCCACGTACAGAATCTTGCCCTCGTGGGCCTGCAATTTCAGCAGGGATCGAAAGACATTTCCCGACCCTGGGAAGAGGCACAGGGCCTCCGTCTCGTTGGCATCGTCAAGGTCTTCCCTCGTGGGTGGAACGGCGCCTTCGACCGCGCGCTGCTCGACCTTGTCCACTACCTTGCCGTCGGAATCCAAAATCATCGCCACAGGAAAGCCGAGGAAGACGGCGCGGGAATTCAGAAAGTCGTGAAATACCTTACGATCGGCGTCGTAGAGGAC
>NZ_JBFUKD010000929.1:0-1167 GCF_056401005.1 Microvirga sp. P4_G7
GCTACCACCAAGGCGGCGATCCCTTACACGGATTTCGCCTTCGAACCGACGGACATCATCATGCTTGGTCGGGAATCGGCCGGTGTGCCCGACGAGGTCCACGCAGCGGCGGATGCGAGAATCCTCATCCCCATGCAAGAAGGCCTGCGGTCCCTCAACGTGGCGGTGACCGCCGCCATGCTGATCGGCGAATCCTTGCGACAAACCGGCCTATTTCCTTCCGCGCCATCCCTGATCGAACGGACGTCGAGCGATGAATAACGATCCTGTAGTCGAACGCCTGAAAGCTGAGGCGCCCTTGTGGTTCGCGACGCTCCGGGACCGGATTTGCGCCGTTTTCGAAGCCATCGAGGACGAAACCACCGCTCCCTTGCCGCCCGAGGCCACGCTCCCGGGGCGTTTCGAACGCAAGCCATGGGAGCGCAAGGATCATGGCGGGCAACCCGGTGGTGGCGGCGTCATGTCGATGATGCGCGGCCGCGTCTTCGAGAAAGTGGGCGTGCACGTCTCAACCGTTCATGGGGAGTTCGCACCGGAATTCCGCGGTCAGATTCCTGGATCGGACGCCGATCCGCGCTTTTGGGCTGCGGGCATCTCGCTCATCGCGCATCCGTGGAATCCCAACGTTCCGACAGTTCATATGAACACGCGCTTCGTCGTGACGACGAAGCCATGGTTCGGTGGCGGGGCCGATCTCACACCCGTCCTCGACCGCCGCCGGACGCAGGATGATCCGGATACGGTGGCGTTCCACGAGGCGATGCGCAAAGCCTGCGACAAGCATCGGGATTCCGCCCCTTACGACAAATACAAAAAGTGGTGCGAAGAGTACTTCTTCCTCAAACACCGCAACGAGCAACGCGGCGTCGGCGGTATCTTCTACGATTACCACTGGTCGGGGGATCCGGATGAGGACCTCTCCTACACCCGCGACGTGGGCGAGGCGTTTCTCGCAGTGTATCCCGAGATCGTCAGGCGCAACGTCACCAGAACCTGGACGGACGCAGATCGCATCGAGCAGCAGGTGAGGCGCGGCCGTTACGTGGAGTTCAATCTGCTTTACGATCGCGGCACGATCTTCGGGTTGAAGACCGGCGGCAACATCGACTCGATCCTCTCCTCCATGCCGCCGACGGTCCGATGGCCGTGACTCGCCCGGCCTTGATC
>NZ_JBFUKD010000930.1:0-1166 GCF_056401005.1 Microvirga sp. P4_G7
GATCTGTTCAAGGGCGGAGATGCTGCGGACCGACTTTCCGGTAACCTCGGCAACGATACGATCTACGGCGGCGGGGGCAATGACGCGCTCACCGGCGGTGCAGGAAACGATATTCTCTGGGGCGGCGCAGGTAAGGACACGTTGACGGGTAACGCCGGCAAGGACACCTTCGTCTTTGATGTGTTCAATGCCAAGACGAACAAGAAAACCAACATCGACAAGATCGCTGACTTCAGCGTGAAGGACGATTCAATCTGGCTCGACAACGCCGTGTTCAAAGGGCTCGGCAAGAAAGGTACGCCTGCGAAGCCGCAGAAGATGTCGAAAGACATGTTCTTCGTCGGGTCGGCTGCCAACGACGCCAGCGACCGGATCATCTACGATAAAGCGAAGGGCATCTTGTACTATGATGAGGACGGCACCGGCGTGAAGGCTGCAGTGCAAATCGCGACGATCAAGAAGGGCCTCGCAATAACGGAGAAGGACTTCTTCATCATCTAAGATGCCTGCGACGATCAAAATGGGACAGGCATCGTGCGCAGCGCGGGATGCCTGTCGGCGTTGTTGGACTTGACATAGGCGCCGGGCAGTCCGGGGCCGTTTTTGGGGCGCATGATGGACGACAGAAAAAACGGCGGCATTGATGTCACGAGCGAKCCGCCGCTGMAAAACGATAYCCCGGAWACGGCGAGCAGCTCGCGATCGTCAGRCGATCCGGTCGTAACCGTGGCTGAAGCCGAGGGTGAAGTGTTCAATGTGACGGCACCACCACCTCCCCAAGAGRACAGGAAGAACGGCGGCATTGATGTYACGAGCGATCCGCCTTTCCGGTTCGAAGATGCAAATGCCTGGGATAGTTTGGTCACCAGCAAGCCCTTCGCGGATTTTTACATTATCTAAGGCCCCCACGGCCGGACGTCGCGCCCTTATCTAGGTGCACCGAACCATTCGGTGGCTTAGCGGCCTCTCGTTGCCCTCCTCGGCCTATGCCGGGGAGGGTTTTCGTTGTGTCTGGAGTGCGACACGTGTGCGCGACCACACTCAGGCGGCTGCCGAAGTGGTCACTTAGGATCCCAATGAAGCAATCTGGTCGTTCGAACGGGGGCGACGCAACGTCAAGCGTGGCATGGAGGGGAACGCAGCACGAGGTCCCCCATGAGAACGAT
>NZ_JBFUKD010000931.1:0-1163 GCF_056401005.1 Microvirga sp. P4_G7
GAATCAGATACGCGACCATGACGGGTCGATCGAGGACGGTGATGGAATCGATGATCAATTTGCCCATGCCGGGCCAGTTGAAGACCGTTTCGGTGACGACCGCGAAGGCCAGGGTCGAGCCGAGTTCGAGGCCGAAGACGGTGACGATCGGGATCGAGATGTTCTTGAGCACGTGGAGGCCGACGACCTTGCTTTCCGACAGGCCCTGCGCGCGGGCGAAGCGCACGAAATCGGAACTCATGACCTCGACGGTTCCCGCGCGCGTCAGCCGGATCAGAAGCCCGAGCTTGAACAGCGCCAGGTTGAACGCCGGCAGGATGATGTAGCTCCATCCTTCGAGCGTGGTGATCGACAATTGCATGCCGAACACGTTCGTCGTCGGGCCGCGTCCGCCGGAGGGTAGCCAGCCGAGTTCGACGGCGAAAGCCATGATCAGGAGAAGCCCGACCCAGAAGGTCGGAACGCTGAAGCCGAGCACCGAGAACGCCATGATGGCTTTGGAGGAAATCGAATCCGGCTTGTAGCCCGCCCACAGGCCGAGGGGGATGCCGAGGAAGGTGGCGATCACCATCGCGGTCAAGGCGAGTTCGAGCGTCGCGGGGAAGCGCGAGAAGATCAGGCCGATCACGGGCAAACGATAGATGAACGATTCGCCCATGTCGCCATGGAGCATGTTGTTCATGAAAATGAAGTACTGCTCGATGAGCGGGCGATCGAATCCGTAGCGCTGGATCAGCGCCTCGCGCAGCGCCTGATCGGACGCGGGATCGATCATGACGTCGATCGGATTCCCGATGGCGTACACGCCCAGGAACACGATGATCGACATCGCGATGATGACAATGAGCGCCTGCAGGACGCGTTGAATCAAAAAACCAATCATGCTCTTCATTGCATGTCGTGAGAGGAGGCCCGGCCGAGTTTTCCCGGTCGGGCCCTGATGGAGGCGATCAGCTCTTCGGCTTGATCTCGTAGGCGAGCGTTTCCTGATCGACCCGCGACGGGATCGTCAGCATGCCCTTCTTCGCGGCCCAGACGGTCTGAAGCTGCACGGTGGGGATCAGGGCGCGGTCGTTCATCGACACTTCCGTCACCTTTTCGAAGAGCGCGCGGCGCTTCGGATCATCCATGGTGCGGCTTCCCTCTTCGAGCAGGGCGTCGAC
>NZ_JBFUKD010000932.1:0-1159 GCF_056401005.1 Microvirga sp. P4_G7
CGTCCGCGCCTTGCGCCTGACAGTCCTGGCGGCTCTCCTACCGGTCGCCGCGCTCGTTTTGGCCTGGGGCGCACTCGCCCTATGGTACCGCTTGCCCCTTCCGGAGACCGTTCGGGCAGTTGCGGCGATGCTCTACTTCCTCGCCGGTATCGTCGCGATCATCGCACTCTTCGGGCGGCTGCGATCTTTCGGTATCGCTGCCTTGGTCACGATGTTCGCTTGCACAGCCGTCTGGTGGAGCACGATACAAGCGCCTGCCAGCGCAAATTGGGCACCCGACGTCGCTCGCCAGGTGACGGGTACCATCGAAGGCGATCGGCTCGTCCTTAAAAACGTCCGGGATTTCGCGTGGCAGAACGGACAAGTCGCCACGGAGCAATGGGTCACGCGGACGTACGACCTGAACAAGCTGCGCACGCTTGATCTTTTCATGTCTTACTGGGCCGGACCCGAGATGGCCCACGTCATCCTGAGCTTTGGATTCGAGGATGACATTTATCTCGCCTGGTCGATCGAGGTGCGCCGAACACAGGGCGGCGAGTTCTCACCAATCGCCGACTTGTTCAAGAGCAATCCTCTCGTCATCGTGGCGGCCGACGAAGGAGACGTCGTTCGCGTGCGGTCGAATCTCCGGGGAGAAGACGTTCAACTCTACCGTCTCACCGCTTCTTCCAGTGCTGCGAGAAAGCTCCTTCTCGAGTACGTGGCGGATGCAAACGAGCTGGCGGCTCATCCGCAATTCTATAATTCCCTGACCACGAATTGCACGACGACGGCGATCAAGATGATGCGCGCGGTGGGAGCGTCCATCGCCTTCGATTGGCGTCTCATCGTCAATGGATTCTTGCCGGATTACGCCTATGAGCGAGGAGCGCTCGATACCCGATTGCCACTGCCTGTCCTGAAAGATCGCGCTCATATCGACCAGCGTGCGCGTCTGGCCGGCGGATCGCTCCAATTTTCGCAACTCATCCGCGTCGACGTGCCATCGCCCCACGATCTCGCCGCACGATGATCCGCATACAATGCTGCATCCCCCGCGGGCCCCAACGTGTTGCGGCCAGGTGGAACGGATACGCGAACCGGAGCGAAGTCTATCGAGACGGGTACGTCCGGTGTTCGCAACGCCGACAACTTGAGCCCAAACTCCACCTACGAC
>NZ_JBFUKD010000933.1:0-1155 GCF_056401005.1 Microvirga sp. P4_G7
GGTGAACGCGGGAGATCATCCACTTCGCGCCTACGCAGATCTGGACGAATTTCGCGCATCCCACGGCGGCCCTTTCTTCGAACTGCAAGAGCAAATGAATTTGCTTCGGCAAAACGAGCTTCGTGTAGGCTCGCGAGCGGCCTTGTTCGTGGGCTTGGCGTGGGGTCTTCCTTTTCTGTTGGGCTTACCGCACAATTTTTTCTTGAAGAGCGGCCAAGGAGCCTACCTTTACGATCTCGGAGTATGGGCCAAGTTTTTTGTTGGGATCGGTGCATTTGTTCTGGCCGAGCAACAGGTCGAGAAAGGCTTGAAAGCGAAACTGTCCCAGCTTGTGCGCGCGCCAATTGTTGCCCCGACGTCAATTCCAGCCGCCGCAGCTATTGTGTCCTCGACGCTTCGCCAGCGCGACTCTCGTGGGGCAGAGCTTGCTTGCCTGGTCTTGGCGGTTCTCGCGTCCATCCTTTCCTACCTCAATCTTCACACGGCCGAAGCATCCTCATGGGCGGTAGAGCACTCGCTCGAAGGCATTAGGATCAAGCTCGCCGGTTGGTGGTCGATCTGCTTCAGCCTTCCCTTGTTCGTCTTTCTCTTTCTGCGGGGCGCCTGGAGGCACTTTGTGTGGGCTCTCATGCTTCGCAAACTCGCGACGCTCAATCTCCGCTTGGTTGCGACCCACCCCGACGGCAAGGGCGGACTGGCGTTCCTAGGTCAGTATCCGAACGCCTATGCCATTTTCGTCTTTGGAATGAGCTGCGCGATCGCTGCGGCAGTCGCAAAGCACACGCTTCACGAAGGCTTATCCGCGACGACCGTCAGTATGGTCATGAGCGGCTGGCTTGCGATCGTCATCAGTTTCTTCGCCTATCCGTTATCCGCCTTCACCCCGCCGCTCCATCGATTGAAGCAGCAAGGCTTGGCGTTGCTGAGTGCTCAGGCAACACAATTTTTTCGATCCGCAGAGCGGAAGGCTATTGGCCGGAATGTCTTTTCAGATCCGACGCCCGAGCCCGACACGGAACTGTCGGATCCGGGCAAGCTCTATGAGGCGACGCGCAAGCTTTCAACGGTCCTCGTAGATAGGACGGCCGTCGTACCTGTCGCCGCAGCAGCGCTTATTCCTTTCGCAGCGGCGGCCGCGACGACGCTGCCATACAA
>NZ_JBFUKD010000934.1:0-1149 GCF_056401005.1 Microvirga sp. P4_G7
GTTGCCCCCCGCATCCCAGATGCAGGCCCAACCTTCCTTCCCAGTAGCTGCGGTGAATGTCGGCAGCTCATATTCAGAGTCGCCAGTATTGGTCGACATGTTCTTACCGTAAAGAGCCTGCAGAGCCGCAATGTCGAAGGCGCCCAATTCCCCCTGTGCCCCACGCACTGGATCACTATAAACCCCGTCCCACCCCGTGTTGTCGGACATGACCGTCCAAACACCTTGATTCAAACCATAGGTGCCAGTTGAGGAGGGTCCGTCGGCGCCCGGAAAGGTCGATGCGTCGCCTTGTTGTCCTCCATCGTGAGGTTTAGCCAGTCCGAGACCTAGACCGACTCCTTGCAAGGCAGTGTGCAGGCCATCACCACCGAAAATTCGAAAGTTCCAAGACGTTTCGAAATTGTCGAAGAAGCCCCAATTCTGGTTTTCAGAAAGACTCTCGTGGTATGATTTGCCGTCGTAACCGGCATCGGATTTCCACCAGACGATGTTCGCTTCTTGGACGGTCTGCGCGTATTCGAATTTTACCCCGCAGACACTTTCATAAACGCTCATCACGTCGGCGAACATGTCATATTCCGCCTGGACCCAGGTATGTCCGTATTCAAGGTGGGGGCTGGTCCCGTGAACGTCTTCAAATGCTTCACGAGTGTTGACGTCGCCGAACGCAACCTTGATGGGACCAGTTGACATATCCCATGTAGTGCCGCCCCAAATCAACGAGTCGACATAAACATTGCCGTATCCGGAGCCGGCGACATTTTCACGAATAGTAGCCACGATATCCTCGCTAGATGCTTCAATCGGTCCAGTTACTAGTACTGCTGACGCATTCTTTTACAGTGTTGGGGCGCACGAAGTGCACGGCACGATCGATATTTATCAGTAACGTTGTTGCTTGTGAGAAATGGTTTTGACAACAGGTGCGGGAACAGTGCTTCTCTCGACCGTGACAAGACTGTCGTTGTAGGTCGGCTCTGCGATTGGTGATGCAATAGCAATGACAATGGTGACAGGGAGGAATTGAAACGTCCCTAGACGAACAACCAGGATGCGATGGTCATATTGGCGCAATACGCACTCATACTGAAAGCCCGCGCTTGCGAATTCAGTTCGGTCGAGCACGACTTTCATCCGACGATGTCC
>NZ_JBFUKD010000935.1:0-1149 GCF_056401005.1 Microvirga sp. P4_G7
GTTGAAGGCGGTGTCGACCGAGTTCGCRCCGAGACCGAGAGCGTCYTTCACGGCGCCGAGCGAGCCGTTGTCGGCGCGGATCGTCGTCGCGATCGACCAGTAWGCAGCGTTGTCCGCRGCRTYCGCSACYTTCARRCCRGTSGAGATGCGGTTGCTGGTCGAATCGAGTTGCCCGGCGATGCTCTTCAGCGTCGTCAGGGCGGTCATGGCGGAGGTGTTGGTAAGCAGGCTAGACATGGTGGGTTGTCCCTAGATTGAGAAAAATCGGGGACATACCGGRCTTGCACCGGTATGGCAGCGCGGCGTCATGCCTTCGAATGGGGCCGCATGTGGCGTGCCATTCAATCTGCCATAAGTGTCATACTGACGGTCAGAACCTGAGCCATATCGCTCCGGTCGTCAAGTCGAACTGTGTGACCTCTCCATCTAACCAGCCGGCTCCTTACAACATCGTTAATGGAGCTTCACTTTCTAGAAATATGAGCGGACAAGACCGCTCACGAGGATATTCCAACCGTCCATCAGGACAAAGAACAGCACCTTGAACGGCAACGAGATAACGGTCGGCGGCATCATCATCATCCCCATGGACATGACGAGTGTCGCAACGATCATGTCGATGACGAGAAAGGGTAGTGCAATCAGAAATCCAATTTCGAATCCGCGCCGCAGTTCCGAAATCATGAAGGCCGGAATGATGATGCGCAGATCGATCTTGGAATCCTCCACGCTCTTGGGAAAATTGACGGCGGCGAGATCGCTGAACGTCTGGAGATCCTTCGGCCTCACATGAGCCAGCATGAACTCACGGAAAGGATCGGCGACCTTCGCGAAGGCTTCGCTTTCCGAAATCTGGTTCTCGGTGAGCGGCTTGATGCCTTCCTGCCACGCCTTGTCGAAGGTCGGCGCCATGACGTAGAACGTCATGAACAGAGAGAGGCTGATCAGAAATAGATTGGCCGGTGTGCTCTGCAATCCGAGGCCGGAACGCAGGAACGACAATGCGACGACGAAGCGCGTAAAACTCGTCGTCATGATCAAAAGACCGGGCGCGACAGAGAGCACCGTCAGCAATGCGACGAGCTGAATGATCTTTCCGCTGACGGCGCCGTTTCCCTGCGGGATCAAATTCTCGAGGCCGGGCACCTG
>NZ_JBFUKD010000936.1:0-1145 GCF_056401005.1 Microvirga sp. P4_G7
CCACGCGGCTGCGATCGCGCTCGCCGATCTGCCGCAAAAGATCCGTGGCTACGGCCATATCAAGGAGCGGAATCTGAAAGCGGCGAAGGCGGAAGAAGTCGTCTTGCTGAACCAGTTCCGGGCACCCGAGCAACCGCTCCCGATCGCGGCGGAGTAATCTGCCGCCGCGACTCTGATCGTCACTCCAGTCGCCATTCGATGGGTGACAGGCCGTTCTCGACGAGCCATTCATTCGTTCGCGTAAACGGGCGCGAACCGCGGAAATCGCGCAAGCGATTGAGCGGGGACGGATGCCCGCACGCGATCACCAGGTGCTTCGCGTCGTCGACAAGCTCCGCCCGTCGCCGCGCCGGTCCTCCCCAGAGGAGAAAGGCGACGGCGGGCCGGCTCTTCGAGACGTGCGCAACGACCTGATCGGCAAGCGCCGACCATCCCATTTTGAGATGCGCGCCCGCGTTGCCCGCTTCCACCGTCAGCGCGGTATTGAGAAGAAGGACCCCCTGTTCCGCCCACGGCGTGAGATCGCCTTTGCGCGGCAGCGACGATCCGGTCTCCTCGGCCATCTCCGCAAGTATGGTCTTCAGGGACGCGGGGAGACGCCGTACTCCGCGATAGGAGAAGGCGAGGCCGTGCGCGTCTCCCGGGGTCGGGTAGGGGTCCTGCCCGAGAATGACGGCCTTGACCCGGTCCAGCGGCGTCAACAGGAGCGCGTTGAAAACATCCGGCGCCGGGGGAAGAATATGCGCTCCGGCGGCCGCGCGGGCGTCCACCCGGTCGGCAACCTGATGGGCGGCCGGTCCGGCGAAGAAGGGCAGTTCGCGCCAGCCCGCCGCGCGCGGGTCGCGGCGCAAGGCGGCGAGGGCCTGGCCGACCGGTCCGTCCATCGTCGATCTCCCAAGGTGGGTATGGTTTTCGTCCGTCGATCCCCCTGTGATCGACGAGGAATTATTGATGTGCAGACGTGCCTAAAGTCTGCGCACCGGGCTCGTGACAGAGTGTTACTTCTGTGACACGTTGGCTGTCTAGATTTCAGGGGTCACCCTCGAGTCAAAATCCTCATTCAAGGACAATCGCCCATGCTTCAGCGCCGCCCCATCGCTCCCTCTCTGCGCGCAGGCCTTCTCGGCTTCTCCCTGTTGCTGTCG
>NZ_JBFUKD010000937.1:0-1144 GCF_056401005.1 Microvirga sp. P4_G7
TTGACGATCACGGCGTAGCGCTTGCCGTGCGGCTCGGTGAGAATGCGGTTGAGGAGCGTCGTCTTGCCGGCGCCGAGATAGCCGGTGAGAACGGTGACGGGAATCTTGTCGGACATGGGGTCATCCTGGAAACGAAAGGCCGGCGGCATCTCCCCGCGACAGGAAGGGGAGACGACACGGCTCAGCTCGAAAGGGCTGCGCTGAACGCCTTTATATTGTGTCGCATCATATCAATGTAAGTCCCCGCCGGGCCGTTGGGGTCTGATAGGGCATCGGAGAAAACCGGTTCCCCGATCTTTGCACCAGTTTCCTTGGCGATGCGCTCCATCAGGCGCGGGTCAGATATGTTCTCAACGAAGATCGCGCTGATCTTCTCGGCCTTGATCTGCCGGATGATCTTGGCGACGTCCTTGGCCGAGGCCTCCGCATCGGTCGAGACGCCTTGCGGCGCGATGAAATCGATGCCGTAGGCGGCCTCGAAATAGCGGAAGGCGTCGTGGGACGTGATGAGCTTGCGCCGTTCGGCCGGAATCCGATCCACCAGGGCCTTGATCTCTTTGTCGAGGTCATCGAGTGCCTTCAGGTATGTGGCTGCATTCGCCCCGTAGGTCGCCTTGCCGGCGGGATCGGCCGCGCTGAGGGCGTCGCGGATATTGGCCACATAGATCTGCGCGTTCGCGACGCTCTGCCACGCGTGAGGATCGAAGGCTCCGTGATCATGGGCGTGCTTATGATCGCCATGATCCGCGTTTTCTTCGCTGGTGATCGGCTTGACGCCCGTGGCGGCCTCGACGATCGCCGCCTTGGTGCCGGAGGATTTGATCAGGCGGTTGATCCACCCTTCGAATTTCAGCCCGTTCGCGAAGACGACCTTGGCTTCGCCGAGGCGTCGTCCGTCGGCGGGAGTCGGTGCATAGACGTGGGCGTCGCCGTTGGGCCCGACTAGCGTCGCGACGTCGACGCGCTCGCCGCCCACCTGCCGCACGAGGTCGCCGAGAATCGAGAAGGTGGCCACCACCCTCAATTTCTCCCCGCTCTGAGCTGCCGCACCCAAGCAGGAGCCCGCGAGGACCGAAAGCCCGAGCGCGGCCGTGACGATGGATTTCTTGAAGGACATCGAAGCTCCTTGAGATGTGGTTCGATC
>NZ_JBFUKD010000938.1:0-1143 GCF_056401005.1 Microvirga sp. P4_G7
GCTATCCTCAGCGCAGCCGATCCGGGACCCGCGATGTCTTGGCCGGCCTTCAGCCGCCGCAGCGCGCCATCGTCCTCTCGTCGCGGGCGCAGGTGAACGCTTTCGCCCGCCGGTTGCCGCTCAGCCTCGAGACTGCGTGACCATGCCGTCCTTCCGCAACACACGGCCCGTCAAGCACACACCGATGCAGATGTTCGATCTCGTAGCCGATGTGGAGCGCTATCCCGAATTCCTGCCGCTCTGCGAGTCGCTCAGGATCATCCGCAAAACCCAGAGCGGGGAGGGCGTCGAGACGCTCGTCGCGGCAATGGGGGTTGGCTACAAGGCGATCAAGGAAACCTTCACGACCCGCGTCGCACTCGATCGTACGCGGTTGCGCATCCAGGTCGAATATGTCGACGGGCCCTTCAAATATCTCGAGAACCGGTGGTCGTTCATCGAAACCGAGACCGGCTCCAACATCGATTTCTACATCACTTACGAATTCAAGAGTTTCGCGCTCGGATTGCTGATGGGCGCCATGTTCGACAAGGCCTTCCACAAATTCTCGGAGGCGTTCGAGCAGCGAGCGAACGAGGTTTATGGCAAGTCCCCATTGCCGCGCGGCTGATCAGCGAAGCGCTTGTTCAAGCAGACCGAGCGCTTCCTCGACTGCCGCCTGACGTACGTTCTGCCGGCCACGATCGCCGTAACGACGCTCGGTCGTCGTGGTCGGCGCGCTTTTCGTGGCGAGCCCGAAATGCACCAGACCGACCGGCTTTGCTTCCGTTCCTCCTCCTGGTCCGGCGACACCTGTGATCGCGACGGCGACGTCGGCACGGGAATGGGCGAGTGCACCTTCAGCCATCGCGCGCGCGACTGGCTCGCTTACTGCCCCGTGAGTGGTGATGAGGTCGGCAGGGACGCCGATCAATTCCGTCTTCGCCTCGTTGGAATAGGTGACGAAGCCGCGTTCCACGACCGATGACGATCCCGCGATCTCGGTGAGGAGCGCGATCACGAGGCCGCCGGTGCAGGATTCAGCGGTGGCGATCTTCCACTTCTTCGCCTCGTAAGCCTTCAGCAACGCGGCGGCGCGGTCGTGTAGCTCGGCGTTCATGCATTCGTCTCCGCGGGGATCCTGATTGTCGCCGCGGCTTGCGC
>NZ_JBFUKD010000939.1:0-1139 GCF_056401005.1 Microvirga sp. P4_G7
GGAGATTCAGCGCTCCATGGTCGATCAACTCTCGGAGGGCATGGTTCTCAAGCCGGCGGTAAAATATCAGCACGTCGTCCAGACGTTCGGGGTGCCGCGCGACAACCACTGAGGCGGCTGGCGCCGGCCGGTTCGTTCCGGCCGGTTTCCTTTCGGCGCATTGCGCTGAACTGTCTGCGTTGAAGGGAATGTCTTGGGCCGAAGTGTCTTGGGCCGAAGTGTTTTGGGCTGAAATCCGTCGCCTGCTTGCGATCGATCGGCGCAGGCGGCGCGATGCCTACGGAATCCAGTCGACGACCGGCTGATAGCTCAGCATCCCTTGACGGCTCGCTGCGACGAGCCGTTCGATTTCCTGGCTGTGAGCGCGCTTGGCCTTCTCGATCCAGAGCAAGGCTCGCTCATCGCGCCAGTTCAGGCGCAGGATCTTGCGGAAGGTGACGATCGCCTCCTCGTGGAAGCCGAGCCAGTAGAGGCAGATGCCCCGCCGGAAATAGGCGCGCGTCGGATTTGTGTGCGTCACCGCCAGGGTTCCGGTCATCGTCTCGACGGCAATTCCACGGGCAGCCGTCCAGACATTCAGAGGCGAAAAACGAAAACCTTTGTGGCCGTCGGTTGCGCTGGTCATGGTCGGGACTCCTCACCGGTGGTCCGGGTCTTAAGGCGATGACGATGCGTCATTAGACCTCGCGCTTTGCTTTCGCGATATCGGATCGGCGCAAGACTTGTCGGAATTGCGTAACAATACTACTATTCATTCCATCTGTTCGACCAGGTCAAAGGGATTCACCCGACCGATCGGACTGGAATGGTGGGGCGATTGTGGGCAGGCGGACACTAGGTGCAGAGCCGTGGGACGAGGTTACTCCCGTCGCGACAGAGGGAGTGGCCGGCGGCTCGTTTCGGACCTCCGATCTCGACGAGTTCGAGGATGTGGTCAGCAATCTCGTGACCCCACACCGGCTGGAACCCGCCGGAAAGCCGCAGACCGCCGAGCGGGCGTTCGACTATCACGGCGTCGACGGCCTCGGATTCTTCAAGATTCACTATGGCCAGAATGTTGCAGTCGAGCTGCGGCCGGATCTGATCGACACGCGCATCGGATTCGTCGTCGCGACGAAAGGCGCCGGCCAATTGACGAT
>NZ_JBFUKD010000940.1:0-1138 GCF_056401005.1 Microvirga sp. P4_G7
CGTGGTTGCCCGGCGTCAGGTTGCGCACGATCTCGTCGAGTTGCGCCTCGAACGCACGGACCAATTGTCGTTCGGTGCGCCGCTCATGGCTGTACCCGAAGACATCGAGGGGCGTTCCACGCAAGATCTTGAAGCGTGCGAGAACCTTGAAGGCCTTCATCATCCACGGGCCGAAGCTCATCTTGCGCGGCAGTCCGGTGACCTTGTCCTTGCGGGCGAAAAGCGGCGGCGCGAGATGGAATTCGTAGCGCAGGTTGTCGCCTTCGAACGTCGATGACACCAGACGCTCGAAATGGCCGTCCGTGTAGAGACGGGCCACTTCATACTCGTCCTTGTACGCCATGAGCTTGAAGAGCGAGCGGGCAACGGATTCGGTGAGCGCGGTCGTCGAAGGCATCATCGCCGTCTCCGCCGCGCGGACGCGTTCGACGGATTTGCGGTAACGCTTGGCGTAGGAGCGGCTTTGATAGGCTTCCAGGAAGCCGACGCGCCGCTCGATCAATTCGTCGAGACTCGTGGACAGGACCAACTCGTCGGTCGGGGTCGAGAGATCGTTCATGATCTTCGCGACGACCTCCGGCTCGGCAGCGGCGCGGCGTCCCCAATTGAAGGCCGACAGGTTCATCTTCACGGCCTCGCCGTTCAGTTCGATCGCTTTCTCGATCGATTCCGCGTGCAGCGGAACGCGACCGATCTGATACGCGTAGCCCAACGTGAACATGTTGGCGGCAATCGCGTTGCCGAGGATCTTCGTCGCGACGCTCGTGGCATTCACGAAGGCGACCCCGTCCGCTCCGGCCGCCGTCGTGATGGCGCGCTTGATCCGCTCCACCGGCAGGGAGAAATCGGCGTTGCGGGTGAACTCGCCGGGCATCACCTCGGCGGTGTTCACGATGAGCGCCGTTTGACCTTGCTTGACCGATGCGAGCACCTTCTTTGTGCCCGTGACGACAAGATCGCAGCCGAGAACCAGATGTGCGGCGCCGGCAGCGACCCGGATCGCGTGGATGTCGTCTTGATGATTGGCGAGGCGCACATGGCTGTAGACCGCACCGCCTTTCTGCGCGAGGCCGGCCATATCGATCATGCCGAGGCCCTTGCCCTCGAGATGCGCCGCCATGCCGAGAATGGCGCCGAT
>NZ_JBFUKD010000941.1:0-1138 GCF_056401005.1 Microvirga sp. P4_G7
TTGCTCTGCCGAGAGGCCATATGCCGCCTCGGCGTCCAGGATGCTTTGCAGACGAGCGGGCACGCTGTCTTCAGAAAGCGTCCGGAAGCCAATTCTCTTGTAGAATGGCTCATTCCATTCCACGCCTCGAAACGTCGTCAGCGTGACGGCGGTCAAGCCCTGCAATCTCGCCTCATCGAAGGCATGTGTGAGAAGGGCTCGGCCGAGACCCAGACCTTGAAAGTCGTAGCCGACGGACATTTCCCAGATATGGAGCACGTCGTCAAAGCGCTCCGCGCTCAAGAAGCCGATCGGTCCATCGTCCGGATCGGTTGCCACCCACGAGTGACCGCCCGCCATCAGCTCCAGATGCCGATCGGCGGACTGAACCGCACCATCGACGAGCCATGCAAGCTCTGGAACGGATGCAAATGCGCGTGCCGCGGATCGCTCGATGGCAGGCAGGCTCTCTGCATCGTCCGGTCGCATTTTGCGTATTCGCATCATTGCCTCAAACCCCAACCGTGCCGAGTTTGCGCGTTTTTCAACCAACCTCAAGGGATCAATTGATGATCCTTCACGACGTTGTCTGCTCCCGCGAACGCACGCGACCTTCGCTGGTCCGAACGTGCAAAAAACCCTCCCCGGCGAACCGAGGAGGGCGATATTTCAGATTGCCTAGTGTGTGATGCGCTGCTGCTTAACGGACAGCGGTCTCCAGCAGCCCCTCTGCGTCACCGGGCACGATCCTTACGATCGATGACCGCACAGAACCGGTATCGGCATTCCTGGCGACGATGCTGCTTATCGCCTTTTCCAGGAATGTCCGGCTGTTTTGGAGCCCGTCATCCCAGTCGAGGTAATAGCTGTCGTCGCCAATCCTCCACGCGCCGGTTCGAACAACGCCGTTGGGCATCCGCGCGGCAGCCCTGCCATCGGAACCGAAGTAAAACGGTACCTCTCCTTGGCCCAACGCCGAGCCTTCGGCAAGGCGGTGATAGGCGGTCGCCCCACGAAGGAGCCCGTCRATTTGATCGCTTTTCATATTCTTCCCGGATGTTCGTGGTGACTTATTTTGGGTCAGATGACGAAGAAGTCCTTGTAGGTCATCTTGAGGTTCTTCGAGAGCGTGGCGATCTGCACCTGAGCGGATGAACCC
>NZ_JBFUKD010000942.1:0-1138 GCF_056401005.1 Microvirga sp. P4_G7
GGCCCACGAACTTGAACTTGCCGTCCGCACTGATCAATCCGCCTGAACCCGCGAGCGCGTTCTCGAACGAATAGGTGATCGTTTGCCCGTCGTCGTCCCGGTCGTCGAGCGCCAGGACCGCCTCCCCGTTCGAAGCGCCCTCGTTCACGTTGGCAGTTCCTGTCGGCGTCGTCGGAGCGCGGTTTCCAACCGGAATGTCGTTGATTGTGATCGTCACATCGCCTGCCGACATCGCGCTCGGGGTGCCCGAACCGTCATTCGCCAAGATCGAATAGGTGATGGGTTGATTGTTGGCGACTTCGCCGACCGTGCCGTTGGTCACGATCGTGTTGTCGACGATCTTGAACTTGCCGTCCGCGCTGACCAATCCGCCCGAGCCGGCAAGAGGATCGGCAAACGTATAGCTGATCGTCTCCCCATCATCATCCTTGTCGTCGAGTTGCAAAACCAGATGGCCTGTCGCCGTTCCCTCGTCGACGCTCGCAGTCCCTGCCGGCGCCGTCGGAGCCCTGTTCACGTTCTTGACCGTGATCGTGACATTGCCGGTCGCCGTGGCGTTCGCTGCGCCCGAGCCGTCATTCGCCACGATCGAATAGATGAACGGGGTATCCTGCGTCACATCGGCGATCGCACCATTCGTCACGATGGTGTTGTCGACGATCTTGAACTTGCCGTCGGCGCTGACCAGACCATCCGATCCTTCGAGCGCGTCGGCGAACGTGTAGCCGATCGTGTCGCCGTCGTCGTCCTTGTCGTCCAGCGTCACCAGGGGAATATTGGCGACGGTGCGCTCGTTGACGTTCACCGCTCCGGACGGCGCGGTGGGCGCCTTGTTCACGTTCTTGACGGTGATCGTGACATCGCCGGTCGACGTCGCGTTCGCGGTGCCCGAGCCGTCGTTCGCCACGATCGAATAGGTGAATGGCGTATCGCCCGCCACGTCTGGAACGGCACCATTGGTCACGATCAGGTTGTCGACGATCTTGAACCTGCCGTCGGCGCTGATCAAACCATCCGATCCTGCCAGCGCATCCGCGAAGGTGTAGCCGATCGTCTCGCCGTCATCGTCCGTGTCGTCCAGCGTCAGAACGGTCTGATTGCCGCCGACGTCTTCGTTGACATCCGCTGTCCCTGATGG
>NZ_JBFUKD010000943.1:0-1130 GCF_056401005.1 Microvirga sp. P4_G7
GTCGGCGGAGCTCGCGGGTATGGGCTATGCCAGCATCACGACTCCCTTCGAAGCTGCCGACGAGGTCCTGGCGCTTATTCCAAGTCCAGTTGCCGTCGTCCTGCAGATGCCAGACAGCGCCACCAGCGCCGAACAGGCCGGCTTTTGCCTGCTCGCGGAGCGCATGCGCGTATCGCTGCATGCCTCCAATGTTCCTGTCATCGTTTTGAACGAACGTGAAGGGCGCATGGGGTTCCTGCAGTCCAAGCTCGCCGCGCACGCTGGCGGTTTCAGGATCCCAGCCTGATCACATCCGCTTCGACGATGGATGCATCCTCCGTCGCAGCGAAAGAAGCGATTGTCTTGGATTCCATCACATAGACGGCGATCGAGCTGCCGGGCCCCCCTCCCGTGTGCCCAACCACCGGTATGCCTTGCATGTCACCCGACATGACGCCGAGGCCATAGCCTGGGCGCGTCCATGGCCGGCCCTCAATCGGGCCTCCGAGGATCAGCGGCTCTTTCATTTGCGCCAGCAGTGCTGACGGTAGGAGCGATCCACGAAACAGGCGGTCGGCGAGGAACGCTGCGTCCGCGACACTGCCCACCAGCAGGCCGTGATAGACCCAGCCGGGATGGTAGGAGCGTGCATCACCCATTTCGACGCATTCGAGATGCTCGCGAGCCGTTGCGATTCGGGCAGAGGGGATGTCGAGTGGATCGAATACTAGCTTTTGCAGAGCCGCGTTCAGAGGCGTTCCGGAAGCCTTTTCGACGAGTTGTCCGACGACCCGATAGCCGACGTTCGAATAGTCCCAGCCCTCGCCAGGCGGGTAGCGCAAGCGCGTGGCGTCGAGACGTTCCAAAAGCTCATCGACAGGCCATGGATCGGCACCCGAGGCAACCGCCTGATGGTACGCCTGATAGCCACCGTAGTTCACCACCCCGGCGCGATGCTGCAACAGCTGCCTCAGTGTGTACGGTTGTGTCGACATCGGTTCGTCGAGAGATAGAGCCCCGTCGCGCACGAGGGCGAGTGCCGCGGCGGCGAGGACGGTCTTGGTAAAACTCCACCAGGGCACGATCGCTTCCGCGTTCATTTCGTCGATGCGGTGGCCATCCTGGAGCACCAAATGGGCCTGCATATCAGG
>NZ_JBFUKD010000944.1:0-1128 GCF_056401005.1 Microvirga sp. P4_G7
CGATCATCATTCCACGGTCGATCATCATTCCACGGTCGATCATCATTCCATCGCGCTGGAGAGCCTAGTCACGTGCGTGTGCGGGAGAAGGCGCTTACCGGGCAATTCGGATATGCTTCGTCGTTATCAGTCAGATCGACGCGATCGACGTGGTGGCGCATCGTGTTATATCCGATAGTATCGGGATGAAGTGGCTGCCTTCCCTGGTCGATGTCAGTCTGCGCCTCGGGTCGGCAGCTCAATTTCGCGGCATCGAGCGAGGTGAGCGACCGCAATAGAAACAGCGGACACGCAATCGCTTTCGCAGGTTTTGCGGTAAGCGCCGCGAAGGACATCGCCATGGACGCCATCAACGCCTTTGCGGATCATGTCATCTCGACGCGATTCACCGACATCCCGGACCATGCCTTGCGCGCGGCAAAACGATTTGTCCTCGATTCGATCGGGGTCGGCATTGCCGGAAGTTCAGGCCAGTGGACACGCGAGTTGATCGAAACGGCGTCAAGTTGGGGAAGCGGCAGCGAAAGCCGCGTTTTCGTTCACGCGGGGCGCTTCCCTGCCGGAATCGCAGCTCTTGTAAACGCATACCAGATTCACAATTCTGAATTCGATTGCCTGCATGAGAAGGCCATCGTTCACGCTCTGACGGCCGTCCTTCCCGCGGCCCTCGCGGTTGCCGAGAAAATCGGTGGCGTTTCGGGCGAGCGCTTTCTCGAGGCCGTCGTCGCCGGCGTCGACGTCGCCTGCGGCCTTGGTCTCGGCGCGACGTCGCCGATGACGTTCTTTCGCCCGGCAATTGCGGGGGGCTTTGGTGCGACCGCGGCGGTCGGCAAGATTCTCGATTTCGACCACAAGACGCTCATCGCCGCCTTCGGAACGACGTACGCGCAGACTTGCGGATCGATGCAGGCTCACGAAGAAGGTACGATGCTGCTCGCGATGCAGATCGGTTTCAACGCTCGAAATGCCGTCGACGCCTGCGAGCTTGCCGCGCGCAATCTCATCGCTCCCGTGGAGGTGCTCGAAGGTCGCTTCGGCTATTATCGACTCTTCGAAGGAAGCTCGGATCTTGCGCCCGTTCTCTCGCAACTATCCAAGACAAGGCGGATCAGCGAGCTGGTGCAAAAG
>NZ_JBFUKD010000945.1:0-1127 GCF_056401005.1 Microvirga sp. P4_G7
GTTTCAAGATCCGTGACGATCAATTCCTCGGCCAAGACGCCCATCGCCACTGTCAATTCCCGCAACGCTTGGCGCAAATTCGTTCTGGCTTGCTGATCCGGCACACGATCCCAAAGCAGGGACGCGATGCGGCTACGCGGAACTCGCTGCCCCGCGTGGAGACAAAGGTAGCCCAGAACTGCTCGCGTTTTCTTCCCACGAGGGATGAGATTTTGCCCCAAATAACTCGTGGCTCTCATGGCGCCGAGCAGATTGATCCGCGCACTCGGCTGCCGGCTACCGAACTCTAAGGAAATGACCTTGTCCTGTGCCGACCTCTTTCGCTCAACCATCCGCAACGACCTTCGTGCCTGCTGAAATTCTACGTATTGCTTTCCCTAGATCGAACTTTGGGTTGAGGTAATGTAACTACGTTTCATATAAAAGATAGCTTCTTTTCACGTTCTTTCACGAATTTTTCACGCCAGATTCACGAAGGGGCTGCGCCTTTCCTTCATATCAAGTCCTACAGTATAAAATGTAAGTTTCGCCGACATCGGCCGGTAAACTTGTAAACCAGTGGAGATAAACATGAAAAATAGGCGTCTTTCGTCACCTTTCGACAATCTTACTACGGGTAATGCCTCTCCGAACCTTCCCAAGGTGAGCTTCGTTCATCGGAAAATTTCAGACACCGGCAAGGTCTTCTTGGGCAGCAAATCTCTCAATCTACCGCTAATAAAATTTCCTGCTACGAGGATCGTTGATGCTGGAAAAATCAACTTTGGGGGCAGGTATCCAAGCCTGTGAGCTCGTAAATCATAACGTATTGATGGCAAGTATCTTGCATCTTTACGCTTGGGTTGAGCGCGATGTAATTAAAGATTACCGCGTTTTATTGCTTCCTAAATCGTTGAACTAGGATGCAAATTACTGGAGGCTGCGGCGTGATCAGATTGATGCCAATTATCTTCAACCGCGTGATTTCATGAGCGTTGGGCTTTAGTTGGTGACGGTCAAYGCGCAGCTTCAATATCCAGATTATTTGCGTGCCCTTACTTGTCGCCCGACTTTTGCTCCGTAGCAAAGCCGAAAGCGGGCTCTATTCCAAGAGAAGCGAGCATGGACGAACTGGTTAATCCGCCATC
>NZ_JBFUKD010000946.1:0-1126 GCF_056401005.1 Microvirga sp. P4_G7
CTGTCCCAGACGGCGTCGCTTCCGTCCCGGTCGGCGACCGTGTCAACGACGCCATATATACCCAAAGAGGCGGCACGGTCGTCGATCTTGTACTCGGAGAACTTGCCGCTATAGACGGCGGTGTCCGTACCGTCGCCGCCAGTCAGCGTGTCATTGCCGGCTTCACCCTGCATGACGTCGTCACCGGTTTGACCGTTCTGGTCTCCCGATAGGGTGTCGTTACCTTCTCCGCCGAAGAGCGTGTCGTTTCCACCGCCGCCCAAGAGGACATCGTCCCCGTACCAACCTTGAAGGTTGTTGGCGCCGCCGTCTCCCTCGAGATTGTCATTGAATCGTGAGCCCACGAGGCCCTCGATGCTGACGTAGTTATCTCCTTCGGCGTCGCCCGTATTGTTGTTGGGAAGGCGCAGACTCACCGTCAATCCGATGTCAGACGATGAGTAGCTTGCGAGGTCGTCCTGAGCACCACCATCGAGGATATCCGCCTCGGCTCCTCCCTCCAAAAGGTCGTAGCCATCTCCGCCAAGCAGGTGGTCAGTGCCGAGCCCTCCTTCCAGGATGTCGTTGCCGAACTCACCAACGAGGATGTCATTCGCACCGAGACCGCTGAGATAGTCGTTGCCAATGGCTCCGTTGAGCAAGTTGGGGAGCGAATTGCCCGTTAGGCTATCGTCGTGAATGGAACCCAGAGCATTCTCGATGAGGTCAACAAAAATGTCTCCCTCCGCCTCGCCACCGTGGTTCGTATTGTTGGATAGGTTGATCGTGACGGCCTCGAACGACTGATTGTAGTGCACTGCGTCAATATCCGCGCCACCCGTAAGCATGTCGGCGCCTATTCCTCCCTCGAGCGTATCATTGCCGCCAAAGCCCGAAATGGTGTCGTTTCCGGCGTCGCCAAATATGAACTCACCGATTTGACTACCGAACAGTTCGTCATCGCCCAAGCCGCCGTTTGCCATTATTGTCTCCTGAAAATTTGTGAAATGCAGAAACCAGGAGCCCTGTCATGAATCGGGGTTGAGTCTCCCTATGCGATCGAATGGGCAAGGCAAACTTATCTCAGCGCTACGTGCGGCTTCGCACCCGGCGGATCAGGCGAGCGGGCATGGGCTGGAATACCTGG
>NZ_JBFUKD010000947.1:0-1124 GCF_056401005.1 Microvirga sp. P4_G7
ATCCTGGAGCTTCCATTGGTGGTCCGCGTAATGCCGATCGCGCCGGGAATTCGGGCGCTCGTGCATCTGGGCGACGGACTCCTCGCAGGGTTCGGCGCTGGCTGGGGCGGTTTTTGTGAAGACGCCAATTGGCTCTGCCCCATTGATCCTCACGCCTACGATTGCGCCTGAGCGCTTCGTCTTTAACTCAAGGTGATCCATGAAAAATAAGATAAGCGGCCCGTGGGCGCAGAGCGTACCCGCAAGTCGTCGCGAGCCGCTGAGCGCGGAAGTGTTGAGCGGATTTGCCTGTGGTCCGCTTGATCTCCAGCTCTTCAACGAGCTGTTCTATCGGCTCTCACAGGTGGAGGCCGAGGCGGTCAATTTGATCGCGAAGAGCGGTTGGACGCCGGATGAAAACGACCTGACGCAACTCGCCAAGGCGATCAGGTCTCAGCATCTAAACTATGTCGCGACGCCGGGAGGCACAGCCAATGCAGTCACGGCGACGTTGGATCCCGCGCCAGCCACGCTGACGGAATTGGTAGGCACGCCGCTGCAACTGAAGATGCCACTTTCGAACACGGCGACAGCGGTCACCCTGAACGTCAACGGACTGGGCGCTAAAACGATCGTCCTACCGGGCGGCTTTGGTCCGCCAATTCGGGCTTGGGATCCCAATGATCTTGTCGAGGTCGTTTACAACGGCACGTACTGGGTCGTTTCGGGCAACTTGCGCGGTGCGAGTTATACGCGCCTCTCAGCCCCCCTCACCATCTATGTGAATGGCACGACCGGGAACAACAGCAACGACGGTCTAACCCCCGGCACGGCGTTCCAGTCGATCCAATACGCCTCTGATTACGTCCAACGTCGTTTCGATCTGGCCGGATTCCAGGTTACGATTTCGATTGCAAGTGCGACGTATACCGTGGGTGCTACGGTCAACGGCGCTTATGTCGGTGCAACGGGGCCTGATTCCGTCAACTTCGCGTTTGCCGGCGGTGCGTTGAACGTCACAAACGGCACGTGCTTTGCATCAAACTACGGCGCGCAGTTCAGAATCACCGGGCCTGTCACCCTGACGGCGACGGGAACCGGTGCAAACCAAGGTTGTGCAATCAACTGCAACACGGGTTACATTC
>NZ_JBFUKD010000948.1:0-1122 GCF_056401005.1 Microvirga sp. P4_G7
CCGCTCAAAGGACGTCTGCGCGGCCGGAAACCCGACAATCCCACCGAATTCGCGTAGCGTCGGTCTCGGCAGCAAGCGCCCGTTCCATCCGGAACGGGCGACAGCAACCTACAAAGCTATGGCAATTTCGGGAAGTGTGTCTGGCAACGTCGACGAGGTGCCCGGCGGCACGACGAGCGTGCCAAAGCCGCTGGATGCACCGGCTAGCGGCCCGGTTCAGATGATGCCGCCGTTGGCGCGCAGGGTCTGGCCGTTGATCCAGGCCCCGTCGGGACCGGCGAGGAACGCCACGGCGGCCGCGATGTCCTCGGGTTGTCCGAGCCGTTCGAGCGGAGCGAGCTTCGCCAAGCGGTCGACGAGATCCTGCGGCTTGCCCTTGAGAAAGAGATCGGTTGCGGTCGGACCAGGGGCGATGGCGTTGACGTTGATGTTGCGGCCGCGGAGCTCCTTGGCGAGAATGCTGGTCATCGCCTCGACGGCCGCCTTGGTGCCTGCGTAGACGCCGTAGGTCGGCTGCAGCAGACCGACGACGCTCGAGGAGACGTTGACGATGCGACCGCCGTCGCGCAGACGCTTGGCGGCTTCGCGCAGCGTGTTGAACGTACCCTTGAGATTGACGTTTATCTGACGCTCGAACGTCTCGTCGTCGGTGTCGGCGATTGTCGAGAGCGCCATGATGCCCGCATTGTTCACGAGAACGTCCACACCGCCGAAGGCTGTCTCCGCCGTGTCGAACATGCCGCGCACGGCCCGCGCGTCGCTCACGTCCGCCTTGACGGTCAGGGCGCGGCCGCCTTTGCTCTCGATTTCTCGCGCCAAGGCGCCGGCCGACGCAGCGTCGCCGGAATAGTTGATGACGACGGTGAAGCCGTCGGCGGCAAGACGCGTCGCCACCGCCGCGCCGATGCCCCGCGAGGCTCCGGTAACGATCGCAATCCGCTTGGTCGTTTCAGTTGCCATGGCCTGTCTCCTCATGCCCCACGCGGCGCTCCTGGATTCGATACCCGCATGATCGCTGATAATGCGGCATCACCATCCGAAACAGGTAAATAATCAAGATGGATGGACGGATGGGACGCCATGCGGGCGTTTTCCCGATCGTCGAACGGCGCCGCTCCACCC
>NZ_JBFUKD010000949.1:0-1120 GCF_056401005.1 Microvirga sp. P4_G7
GGCGCAGAGGCGGCGGACCCACAACGCGGCGTTGTGGCATCGGAAAGCTTTTATCCTTTGGTATAGTTTTTCGTCACATCTCTACTCCAAAAGTTATTCGATCTCCGTCCGCAAACTCAGTTGTTACGCCGTGCAAGCAACAATTTGCATATYTATCCGTTTGTACGACAGCGTACCTTAGGTTAGTCTTTACTTGTCGTTAATGTGGTCTTGAAATGTTATTTCAAGGCTGGGCCAGAAAGGGTCCGCTATGCGCAAATACAACGATCAAATAACGTTGGCTCCGGTCGGGTCTCCGGCAGAGGGTCAACGTTCTGCGTTAACAAAGCCTACAAGAATAGAGTTACGTCACTCAGAACAAGTGACGCGATTGACGACGACTCTTATTGTCGAATCGAACATGCTCATCCGTGAGGGCATAGCGCGCATTCTTGCAGAAACGCCTTACAACGTTCTCGCTTCTTGCACACAGTTCGGCGATTTACATGAAGATCTCTTCCCCCAAGAGGAGGATGCTCTTCTCATTCTCGGTACCTCCAACGGTCAGATGGATTTCACCTCCTCGGTGAAAACCGTCAAAACCCACCGACCGTCCGCGAAAATCGTGCTTTTGGTCGAAGCCTACGATCTCGCGCAGGTCCAAGCCGCCTATCGTGCGGGTGTCGATGCCTATCTGCTGAAGACGATCAGCTGCCAGGCATTGGYCAAGTCGCTCGATCTCGTGCTCCTCGGCGAGAAAGTCTTTCCGGCAGCGGTTCTTGCGCTCGCCAGCGAGGCTGGGCAGCAAGTTCAGCACGTGCAGCTTTCGATTGTCCCTTCCCGAGACGGTCAACAGCAAGGCACGGATCAGGATCGCCCGGTCGTGACGACGGTGATGGACCAGCTTCAGCTGGAACGTCYCTCATCGCGCGAGACGGTCATTCTGCGGTGCTTGATGGATGGTGAGTCCAATAAGTTGATCGCCCGGAAATTCGATATCGCAGAGGCGACCGTAAAGGTGCACGTCAAAGCGATCCTTCGCAAAATCCGCGCGAAGAACCGGACGCAAGCAGCGATCTGGGCCGTCAACCATCTTCGTCAGCCTCAACCAACTCACGCCTGACGGTGGCCCTCACAGGTC
>NZ_JBFUKD010000950.1:0-1118 GCF_056401005.1 Microvirga sp. P4_G7
GGCGAGCAGCGCGTACGCAATGAAGATGAGCAGAGCCACCAGCATCAGCAGGCTCTTGCCCAGGATGATCGCCAGAGTGAGGAGAATGTCTCCGAATTCCATAATCGGTTCCTCTTACTCGGCCGCCTCGAGCCGGGTGTGGCGGGCGAGTGCGGAGCACTCGGCCATGACACCGGACGCGCGGGCGATCGGGTTCGTGAGATAGAAATCCTTGACCGGGCTGGAGAACACCTCGCGACCGGGTGTGCCGCCGATTCCGGCGAGAGCCTTTACCGCCTGAGCCGTATCGACCGGCAAGACGCCGTCGAGCGYCGCGAAATGCGGATGCTCGCCATAAAGCCGCTGGCGCAGGGCGTCGAGTGAATCGAATGGCAGGCGGTTGCCGAGAACATCGGAGAGGGCGCGCAGGATCGCCCAATCCTCACGGGCATCGCCAGGCGCGAAAGCCGCACGGTTCGCCATCTGAACCCGCCCCTCCGTGTTGACGTAGGTTCCAGACTTCTCGGTATACGCAGCGCCAGGCAAAATCACGTCCGCACGATGGGCGCCACGGTCGCCATGAGTGCCCTGGTAGATCACGAACGCGCCATCCGCGACGTCGATCTCGTCGGCGCCGAAGTTAAACAGCACGTCGACGGCGCCCTGCGCCATCTGTTGCGCGGTCGCTCCACCCTCCCCTGGCACGAAGCCGAGATCGAGCGCACCGACGCGCGAGGCTGCCGTATGCAGCACGGAGAATCCGTTCCAACCCTCGGTGACGGCCCCGACATCGACGGCGAGTTTCGCGGCGAGAGACAGGATCGCCAAGCCGTCTGGTCGGGTCAAAGCGCCCTGCCCGACGATGATCAGCGGCTTCTTCGCACCCTTCAGCTTCTCGGCGAAGCTGTGACGGCCGGACAGAAGGTCTGCGAGCGTCTCGGGGCCTGCGCCGAGATGATCGTGAGGGTACGTCAAGTCGGCATTTTCGCCGATCAGACCGATCGGCGGCGGCGCCATGCGCCAACGCTTGCGGATGCGCACGTTGACCAGCGAGGCTTCGAGACGCGGATTCGATCCGACGATCAGGATCGCGTCGGCATCTTCGATTCCGGCGATGGTGGAATTGAACAAGTATGAGG
>NZ_JBFUKD010000951.1:0-1109 GCF_056401005.1 Microvirga sp. P4_G7
GCTTGATCGTCTTCGTTGCCGGTCTAGGCTGGGCTGTCTTCAGCAGGTCCATCGATTTCTCAGCGCCTCGACAATATCTGCGGGCGCGCCGCAGCGCCCCGGATTGACATCGTAGATTTTATACAATCTACATTACCGGATAGCAACCGAGACAGAGGAGAGCGGTCCGATGGCACCGAAAATTGGGTGGGAAGGCGTATTTCCCGCGGTCACGACGCAATTCAAGAGCAATCTCGACCTCGATCTCGACGCGACGCGCGCTGTCATCGAGGGGCTCGTGCGGGATGGCGTGTCCGGTCTCGTGGTTTGTGGCACTGTCGGCGAGAACTGCTCACTGTCGCGCACCGAGAAAATCGCCGTCATGGAAGTCGCCAAGGATGTGGCACGCGGTCGCGTGCCGGTGATCGCGGGCATTGCAGAATTCACCACGGCATTTGCGTGCGACATTGCGAAGGACGCCCGGCGGATCGGCATCGATGGCATCATGGTCATGCCCGCTTTGGTCTATTCCTCGAAACCGCATGAGACCGCCGCCCATTTTCGCGGCGTGGCGTCGGCGACGGATCTGCCGGTGATGGTTTATAACAATCCGCCGATCTACAAGAACGACGTGACGCCCGACATTCTCGTGTCGCTTGCCGATTGCGAGAACATTGTCTGCTTCAAGGATTCCTCCGGCGATACCCGCCGGTTCACGGACGTTCGCAACATGATCGGCGACCGCTTCGTGATGTTCGCGGGCCTCGACGATGTCGTGGTCGAGAGCGTGATGCTGGGAGCGTCCGGATGGGTCTCCGGCATGTCCAACGCTTTTCCGCGCGAAGGCGAGACGCTCTTCCGGCTCGCAAAGGCGGGACGCTTCGAGGAGGCGCGAGGTCTCTACGATTGGTTCATGCCGCTGCTGCATCTCGATGCCCGGCCGGATCTGGTGCAATGCATCAAGCTTTGCGAAAAGATCATGGGGCGCGGCTCCGACCTCACGCGTCCGCCGCGTCTCGCTCTCGAGGCGCATGATCGCGCGCAGGTGGAGAACATCATGGCGGAAGCCCTCAAGAACCGGCCCGTGCTTCCCGATGTGGGCCTCAAGACGGCAGCATAATCATCAACGG
>NZ_JBFUKD010000952.1:0-1109 GCF_056401005.1 Microvirga sp. P4_G7
GCCGAGGCTCGCTTCGATCGCCCTCACGTTCGATCGCGGCATCGGGCTCAAGTGGGACGAGGCGATGATGCTGGAGGAATTGAACATCACGTTTGTCGAAACGGATGCCCGTCTGACCCACATGTTCACACGGGCCAACTGGAGCGGTGAACCGGAGATCAACTCGTCGAATGGTGAGGTGTCTGGTCTCACCGCGGAGACGGCGAGCTATCAGGTGGGCTGACGCGGCTCCGGCAAATTTTCTCGCGTAGCGAGGGCGGCCAGCAGCTCGCGGTGTTGGTGATCACGCTTCGCGCTGTTCGCCACCGCAAGGGCAATGAAAAGGCAGGCGAGCTAGACGATCGCAGAAACGATGGGTGAGAGAGGGAAAGCAGCAAATCCCGAGACGACGATCACTGCGATCAGAACTCCAGCAAGACGTCGGCGCCAGTAGAAGGCGATTAGAGCCGGAGCCAAACCAAGCATAATCACTCCCGTGAGGATCGCCGCTGGAGCCAGAACTTCCGTCAGAATCCTTTCAAACATTGGCATCGTCACCTATGAAAACAACAACCATTGATCTCGCAAGCCCCATCATGGGGCACGGGGAGCCTATCAGCCGCGTAGTTATAAAGGAACCAACGGGGAGAGACTATTTCGCTCTGGGAGAGCCTGCCGTCGGGGCACGTAACCCGGATGGGACGACCTACTGGGTAGAGAATGTTGAGGTAATCGAGAAGTACATCGAGGCCTGCGTCAGCGAGCCAAGCAGTGGAATATTGCTCGGGCAGTTGTGTCTCGCGGATGCAATGCGCGTTAAGGACGCCGTGTTGGATTTTTTCGGCGCGGCGAGGCGAAATATTTCACCGAGCTCAGCGACGCCCTAGTACTCGATCTGCGGATTGTCAGCGTGACCGAGGCCTCGTCGATGACGCTCTCTCAGGCTGAATATTGGATCGGCCGAGTGATTGCTCGCAAGAAGAGGAGCCGATAATGGCAAGCAGATCCATGGAAGCCCGCGCTGTCATCTCTGCAGTCGACAGGACCGGCGGAGTCTTGGCCGGAGTGTCCAGGAAGCTTCATGGAATTTCCAACGCTGCCAAGCAGGTCAACGCTACGGTGGGCCGAGC
>NZ_JBFUKD010000953.1:0-1108 GCF_056401005.1 Microvirga sp. P4_G7
ACAATGCATCGCGCAAGGTCTCGCGTCTGGCTCATCGTATTCAGGCCCTGAGCGCCTGATTTTGCTCTTCCGCGGACCTTGGTCCGCAGGCGATCAACCCGGCCTTTGCGCCGGGTTTTTTGTTGCCCGGAATGCGACGAAGAGAGGATAATTTTATCCACATCGCAGCTTGACTCGAAGCTGTCGATAACGGGTGGAATTGTTGGGCAAGCGAGATTAAATCGCACAGAAAAGACATAGCCGGCACAAGAGCTTAGCAGGCAAAGATCCGTGAAGCATCGGAATCGGCCTCGCTTTCTGCCCGAATCGAACCTGATGCAACGTGGCGTGAAAAACTCTTTTATGCGGCTGCGGACGATRCACCCTGCGACACTGAATCATTGGAGAGTCAGCACTTTACCGCGGGTCGTCAAAAGCTGTGGACGAGGTTGCAACCCTGTCCCACCCCCCGCCACGGTCGACACGGGCATTCCAGCGTGTTGCACCCCCCCACCCCCCTGTGTAAGGTCGATCCAACTTCAGCGGTCCGCCGCGAAGTCATCCACTCAAGTGTCAAGGTAAAGAGCTCAGATACGGGGGATTGGGCGTTGTCTCGCATAATAATAAAGCAAGAAATGCGCTGCCTTGATCCGGGGCTCCTCTTGGATGGTCTTGAGAGGGTGTCAATGAGGTGACTTGCTAGAGTCATCTCAGTTCAAACGTAAAACATAGTCTTCAGTACAATTTAGGGGGCGCTGATCCTGAACCGCCCTCGACGGCATCTTTTTGTCGGGGTGTTCGGGAATGGGTTGGCGTGGGGGGCTGTCGTCGTGGCAGTGCCCTGGAGGGGATATATTGATGTCTGCAGAGACCAGTCGCGATCTTTCGGAGACGCAAGCGGCCACTGAAGTCTGGGCCCGCGTGAAGCGTCGTCTGCGCGCCGAATTGGGCGAGGATATTTTTGCGAGCTGGTTCGGTCGCCTGGAGCTGGATTCGGTCGTCGAAGGCTGCGCGTACCTCACGGTGCCGACGCGCTTTCTGAAGAGCTGGATCGAGGCTCATTACACGGATCGCGTTCTCACGGTTTATCGCTCGGAGACCCCCTCGATCGAACGCCTGTCCCTTGGCG
>NZ_JBFUKD010000954.1:0-1106 GCF_056401005.1 Microvirga sp. P4_G7
GCTACACGCCGTATCAGCCGGAAATCGCGCAGGGAACGCTGCAATATCTGTTCGAGTTCCAGACGCAGGTCGCGGCGTTGACCGGCATGGAAGTGGCGAACGCCTCCATGTATGACGGCTCGACGGGAACCGGCGAAGCCGTGCTGATGGCGCACCGCGTCACCAAGCGTCGCAAGGCGGTGCTCTCCGGCGGTGTGCATCCGCATTACATCGACGTGGTGAAGACGCTCTCCGAAATGGCGAGCGACGACGTGCAGGCGCTCGCACCAGACGTTTCCGGGACAGAAGACATCCTCTCCCAGATCGACGACAGCACGTCTTGCGTCGTCGTGCAGACGCCGGACGTGTTCGGCAATGTGCGCGACCTGAAGGCGATCGCCGACAAGGCGCATCAGCACGGTGCCCTGCTCATCGCGGTGTTCACCGAAGTGATGTCGCTCGGCCTCGTGTCTTCGCCCGGCAGCATGGACGCCGACATCGTCGTCGGCGAAGGCCAGTCGATCGGCAACGCGCTCAACTTCGGCGGGCCCTATGTCGGTCTCTTCGCGGCGAAGTCGAAATACATCCGCCAGATGCCGGGACGCCTGTGCGGCGAGACCGTCGATGCGGACGGCAACCGCGGCTTCGTGCTGACGCTCTCGACGCGCGAGCAGCACATCCGGCGCGACAAGGCGACGTCGAACATCTGCACCAATTCGGGCCTTTGCTGTCTCGCCTTCACCATTCACATGTCGCTTTTGGGCGAAGCCGGATTGAAGCGTCTCGCGCGCATCAACCACGCGAACGCCGTCAAGCTCGCCGATGCGCTCGCGGGCGTGAAGGGTGCCGAGGTGCTCAACAAGACGTTCTTCAACGAGTTCACCGTGAAACTCGCCAAGCCCGCCGCCGAAATCGTCGAGCGGCTGGCGGACAAGGGCGTGCTTGCGGGCGTGCCGGTCTCGCGGCTGCTTCCTGGAGCTGGTCTCGACAATCTGCTGCTCGTCGCTTCCACCGAAGTGAACACCGATGAAGATCGCGCGGCCCTCGTCGCCGCTTTGAAGGAGGTTCTGTGATGTTGAACCGTCAGGGACGCCCCACTGCCGCCGGCGATGCCGGCACCAACGAGC
>NZ_JBFUKD010000955.1:0-1101 GCF_056401005.1 Microvirga sp. P4_G7
ACGGAGCGATTCATCCATCACTCTACGACCTCTGGCGGGATGTCGATTTTCGATATGTCCCCGGCTTGATTTCCGAGCCAGACATGTACTTCCCCGATCAGAAGCTCGCGGTTTTCTGCGACTCCGGACGGTTTCATCGCGGCAAGAAAGCTGAAGRCAAGGACGCTGCTATCGATAAGAAACTTGCTGGCAATGGCATTTCCTCAGTTCGTGTTCCCGGAAAGCTGATTGTGGAAGACGTGGAGGCTGCTAGCGATCTCGTTGCAAGCGCTCTCGCTGGCAGGAGCTGAGTCCTGAAAGACTGCCTAGGGCTGGACTTCAATTTCCCGACCATTCGCGAATGTCAGCTCACTGCCCGCAGGCAGACTACACTGTGATGTCTCGGATGTGCCATTAAGAGGCGTTGCGGTCCCGTACCGAGATCAGCAGGAGGAACATAGCCGTGCCGATGACTCATGGACTGTATTGCCGAGGCTTCACAGGCATGAGCGGCCAGCAATAAGCCAAGTCAAGAAACAGGCCGAACATCAACAAGAGTCACGAGATGTAGGTCTGCATCTTGTCGATCGTGAACATGTCGCGGCCTGAGACTGATAGCAGGAATGGCAGATTGACGCGGCTTTCCTTGGCGCCCAAGAGCCGGTTTGCGCCGCTAATGGCGGGCTGCCGAAGAGATAGAATTCGACCGCGATTCAATATGGGGCGAGACTCACTCTTTCCCTGATCTGTAGCGCCAAAGATCCGATCGCGTTTACTTCCAGGAAGTAGCGCGGGCACCGCGTGGACGCGCGAATCGCGCAGTGCTCGCCGCACATTCTAAAATTTTTCACAAACGATGCTGGCCAACCCCAGGCTTCTCCTTAGTCGAAGGGACATCCTATGCTTTCCAATGAAGTCGCACCGCTCGCCAGTCTGCTAAAGTGCAACTATCCAGTGAGAAAAAACCAAATGCCAACATCGACCCAAAGAAGGAACTCCGGGATTCGTTTTCTGATAGCCCTCACGGCAGCTTTCATATTCCTAAGCTCCACTGATTCACCGAAGGCGCAAACCGCGTTTCAGGTCCCCTTCTCGTCCAGGTTTATCCTCGGACAGGGGTTC
>NZ_JBFUKD010000956.1:0-1099 GCF_056401005.1 Microvirga sp. P4_G7
CTCGATGTCTTCGAAAGCACTGAGTGGATGTCTGATGAGGACGCGGAGGTGCTCGTGGCATCGCATGCAGCGATCATTGCTCCGAGTCCGGGCGATCCAATCCATTTGCCTTCGGCGAGCTAATGGCCCTGCAATGAGCTGCCGCGTCCATCGCGCGCGTCCTGGTCGCGCGGTCTTCCGATGAGTTCAATGCGAATGTCAGTAGATCGGTGGCACACATCAGGACAGGTCCGTGACGGGTGCATTGAGATGGGAATGCGCAATGGTGCTCCCCAGCGATGATTTTGGGTCCTTCTCGAGGCCCCCCTGCCTGCGGGCGTAGTACGGCCCGGGATTTGGCCAGTCTGACTGGCTCCGAAAAGCCTAAACTCTGAAGGATGAAAGAGACTCGAGTGGCATCAAGCGTTTGCTGGAAAACGATTTTGGGCGAGCGTGCCAAGTTTAGCTTAGGACGCTGTCCTAAACTCCTTGACCCTAAACTTGGAGCGGCCCGATGATTGTGAGCAAAGCAGAGTTCGCTCGGCTCTCAAACGTTTCCAAAGGGCGTGTCACGCAATGGATTTCGGAAGGCAAGATCAATGGCGCTGCCCTAGTTGGCGAAGGACGAGCGCAGCGCATCGTGGTTGACAGAGCACACCGTCAAATTGGCATTCGCCGGGATATGGGCCAAACGGCAGGAAATGGGCTCAGGACGCGCCTGCGCGGACCAGCTGGCCCATCGCCCGACGGAATGCATCGGATCCCACCGACGGCCCCAGAGGAAGACCCGCTGGACGCGGCGATCAAGCGCCAGCGACTGATGGAACTTGAAGCCCGTAACCGACGGATCACCGAGGAAGAGGCGGAGCGACAAGGGAGATACGTTTTGGCAAAATCCGCGAAGATAGAGATGACTCGGCTTGCCGAGGATCTGATKCGACACTTTGAGGGGGCAATGCCTGAGCTTGCCGCAACGATGGCAGCAAAATTCGAGCTAGAGTACCGCGATGTCCTTCACGTCGTGCGCACGGCCTTCGTGGGGTATCGGACAAAGGTTGCGAGCAAGGTCAGAGAGCGAGCGGCTGACCTGCCTGAGCTCGTTGGTGATGAGGGCCAAGAC
>NZ_JBFUKD010000957.1:0-1096 GCF_056401005.1 Microvirga sp. P4_G7
GCGGACAAGCTCTACGGCAACGCCGATGCGGACACATTCGTGTTCAAGTCCATCAAGGACAGCACAGTGGCGTCGTCGGGCCGCGATACGATCTACGATTTCTCGCGTAGCCAGAAGGACAAGATCGATCTGTCCGGCATGGATGCGAAGACAACCGCGACAGGCAACCAGGCATTCAAGTTCATCGGAACGAAGGACTTCACGGAAAAGGCAGGGGAACTCCGCTACGAGAAGGTCAAGGGCGGCGCCACTGTGTACGGCGACATCAACGGTGATGGCCAGGCCGATTTCAGCATCTACCTCAAGAGCGTCGCTTCCCTCTCCAAAGGCGATTTCTTCCTTTAGGACCATGCCGAAATCATCCAAACACACGTCCGCTCCCGTGGAGGAGCCGTTTGCCGACCACGGCCCACTATCGGCCCGCCGAGTCGAAGAGATCGATGCCGCGCGAATGGCGGACCTGCTCGATGAATGGGACGAGGCCGTGGTTGCGCGGGCGTGGATGCATTTCATGGTCGCGCGGGCCTATTTCGACCTGACAGACGGCGCGGCGCTCGGACGAACGGAGCGGACGCGAATTCTCAAGATGCTGGCGAAGGGCGCCGGCATCAGCACGACGCGGCTCCACGCTCTCCTCAACCAATATTTTTATGCTCGATCCATCGACGCATTTTTGCCGGCCAAGAACGAGGATGGCCGCCGTATCGTCCCACGGGTCGAGGAGATCATTGCCGAAGAGAGCGAACGGCTGAACCGCGAGCCCGATCAGCCGACGCGCGTGGCGCTCGTAGCGCTCATCCGCCAACGCTGCGAGGAGGAGGGTCTGGCGCCGCCGGCGCGGAATACGATTCTCTTGAGGTTGCGTTCGCTTTCCTAACACCCGTCGTCTCGGGAACTTGTCGCCAAGCCAAGCATTATGAAATGGCTCAGCTTGGAGAGAGTCGCAGATGAATCGCAGTGTTCTTTATGTCGTGATTGCGGCCCTTGTCGTCGTTGTCGGCGTGTTCGCCTATCAGGCCTACGAGAGGGACCGCAACTCCCTGAAGATCGAGATCGGACCTGGCGGCGTGAAGGTCGATCCGCCTAAGAACTGATC
>NZ_JBFUKD010000958.1:0-1095 GCF_056401005.1 Microvirga sp. P4_G7
CGTCACATAGGCATCCGGAATGCCGAGCACCCGCGACACCACGTGCTGTACTTCCGTCACATAGGCATCCGGAATGCCGAGCACCCGCGACACCACGTGCTGTACTTCGGTCGGATGTTGCGTCGACGAGTACACGAACACGTCGCCGTCCTCGCCGGGGATCGCCATCGCGATCTGACCCTCGAGGTAGAAATGCTCCTGACCGCCGATGTGAAACTGCCCGGCGAGGCGATGCGGCGCGGCCGCGATTGCCGGCTGAACGTCGCCACGCCCAAATGCATAATCGGGCAGCACAGTCTCTTCCCGGTCGAGGGCGTCTTCCACCGTGACGCTCGGCCGCTCATCCTCGATCACGATGCTCGCAAGCTTCGCTGCGCGGCGTGCGATATCGCGCTCCGTTGCGACCACAGCGAAGAGGGCCTGGCCGTGAAAGCTGATCGCGTCGTCCGCGAACAGCGGATCGTCGGCGAAGGCCGGTGCGATATCGTTCTTGCCTGGAATGTCTGCGGCGGTGAGAACCGCGACGACACCGGGAACGGCGCGAACCGGATCGAGGTCGAGCGACACGAGCCTGCCGCGCGCCTTGGGCGATTGTCCGAGCGCGATATGAAGCGTGCCATCGGGCTCGCGGATATCGTCGATGTATTGCGCGGCACCCTGCACGTGCTTCGCCGCTGAATCGTGCGGCAGCGATTGGCGGACATGGCGAAGGCTTTCCGCATCCGTGGATTTGACGGGAGCATTCATCGCACTCACTCCGCCGCTTCGAGCGGCTCGCGGCGGCCGACCAGCCGCGTCGCGCGAGTCTGCCCATAGGCGATCTCGCTCAAAGCTTTGAACAGTAGATTCCGCGCCACCGTCGACCGATAGGATGCGGAGGCCCGATGGTCGTCGAGCGGCTGATAGTCACGCGCCATAGCGGCAAATCCCGCCTCCCATGAGGATGGATCGTCGAGCGAGGCTCCGCGCAGCGCCTCCTCGGTCAACAGGGCACGCTTAGGCGTGCCGGCCATGCCGCCGAAGGCGATGCGCGCACCGATGATCTCGCGCCCCGAAAGCGTCAGCCTGAAGGCACCCATCACTGCGGAGGTATAC
>NZ_JBFUKD010000959.1:0-1091 GCF_056401005.1 Microvirga sp. P4_G7
AGGCAGCAATGAGTGCGCTTGTGTCGATGCAGAACAGCCCGCTCATGCGTAATAAGCCTGACGCTCAACTTTGCCAATGTACTTCGCTTGGACCCCTAACAGACCTGCTGCGTCGCTCATCGTGATCCTTTTTCCACGATAACCGTCGATCACAAGGCGGGCATAGGGACGACCATAGCGCCCCACGACCACATTGTAGGGCGGAACAGGCGCACTATTGCCCGTGGGCTCGTCGAGAGCCGAGTACTCGAGTTCAAATTCACTGCGCTTGCGGCTGTAAAAGCGACGAGATGCGAACCCGCGTTCCACCATTCTCAGCAAAAGGGCTTCCCGACTTACACCTAGCTTCTCCGCTACCCTGATTAATTCCGCGTCGGACCACTCGGCGGATTTGTCCTTTTCCAAACGGCCCGCTTCCGCACGAATTTGGTCACTCGGCATCAGGGTTGCAGCTGCAACTGCATTGCAAAAGCGTTCGATCGCTCTTACTGGCGGGGGCATGCTTCGCGTTGGGGCGACCGCGTTCTCGACGGCACTTTCGCCCAAAAGCAGGTGGGCGAGCTCATGCAGCAGCGTGAACGTGCGACCATTTGTTTTGTCCCGGCCATTGACCGCGATAACCGGAAATTGATCTGCCGGAATCGCAAAGCCGCGGACCTCACGCACCGCTGGGGCGTGTGCTCCACCCATAACAAAGACGAGGATGCCCTTGGCTTCAATCGCGGATCGCCAAAGTTCAAATACCTTGTTTCGCCGGGCTGCTTGCAGATGCTCGGAGCCGGTAATTCCGAGAATCCGCCGGACTCTCACGCCGACGTCTTCCGGATCTTCGGAAACGCGGGCGCGCAAGGAAAAGCGTTGAATTTCACTATCTAAGTCTCTGGCGAGGTCGAGCGCAGTTTCCCGCCGCTCTTGCGCAGCGCGAATTTCATACGCGACGCGGGCCGGCATCGCCGTCCCTGGGGCAACACGCCGAAAGTCCCGCAACGGCTGAAAGTCCCGTGGGGGCTTCGGAAGAAGCATAACTGCTAGAGGGCGCTTATATTTCTCCGCCAATTGCCGGAGCTTAGGCAGAGACGGACGCTCTGCCC
>NZ_JBFUKD010000960.1:0-1089 GCF_056401005.1 Microvirga sp. P4_G7
CTGGAAACCGGGGTGCTCGTCGAGCGTGTCGTGGTCAGCGACGGCCGCGCCGTCGGTGTCGAATTCACAAGAGGGAGCGAGCGATTCATTGCGCACGTGGCGGGTGAAGTCGTCGTCGCGGCAGGTGCGGTGTGTACACCCCAGCTTCTCGAACTGTCCGGCATCGGCCAGCCTGATCGACTGCGCGATCTCGGCCTTCCGGTCGTCCATCCCGCATCCGGCGTCGGCGAGAACCTGCAGGATCATTTGCAGTTGCGACCCGTCTTCAAGGTATCGGGTGTGCGAACGCTCAACGAAGATTACCGCAAGCTCTGGAAGCGGGGATGGATGGGCGTGGAATATGCATTGATGCGCCGGGGACCGCTGACGATGGCTCCCTCGCAGCTCGGGATTTTCACGCGCTCCTCACCGGAATATGCGACGCCGAACCTGCAGTTCCATATCCAGCCGTTGTCGCTCGACAAGTTCGGCGACATGCCGCATCCGTTTCCGGCCTTCACCGCGAGCGTCTGCAATCTTCGCCCGACGAGCCGTGGTTCGATTCACGCGCGCTCGGCCGACGCTGGGACCGCGCCGGAAATTCGGCCGCACTATCTTTCCACCGTTGAGGATCGGCGCGTGGCAATCGATTCGATCAGGCTTGCGCGGAGGCTCGTTCAAGCACCGCCGCTGGCGCGGTTCCAACCGGAAGAATTCCGGCCGGGCGCTCACCTGACGACAGACGACGAGCTCCTCGCCGCAAGCGGCGACATCGGAACGACGATTTTCCACCCCGTCGGCACGGCGAAAATGGGACCGGACAGCGACCCCCTGGCGGTGCTTGATCACCGCCTCCGGGTGCGAGGTGTCAGGGGGCTGCGCGTGATCGACGCCTCGGCTATGCCGACAATCACATCAGGCAACACCAACTCACCGACGATGATGATCGCCGAGAAAGGCGCGGCGATGATCATCGAGGACGGCAAGGGAGCTTGAACGATCGGCAAGATATCAGAGGTGGCGACCGATGTCGGTCGGGACCGGGACGGAGTTCCAGGAGGCCCAGGCCGCGGGGGCGAGGACCAGAGAAGCCATCAGGAAGACGACGAG
>NZ_JBFUKD010000961.1:0-1088 GCF_056401005.1 Microvirga sp. P4_G7
CGCCTTGGCGCTCGCGATCTCGGTGTTGGCGCTTATGCGAGGGCTTGGTGATGACCTTCATCGATCCGGCCCTTGCTTGGCGTCTCGACGAAGAGGCCGGGCTGAAGCTCATGCTCGCACTCTGCATCGGGTTGGTGTTCCTCGAGGTCTACCTCGGCATCGCTGATCTTCTTCGCGGGAGAGATGAATGATCCCCMTGCCCTTCAGCACCAAGCAAAAACTCGATGCGGTCAAACGCGAACTCGGCTTCAGGAATACGGTTTACCGCCGGCGCGTGGCTGACGGAAAGATGGCCAAGGCCGACATGGATCGCGAGATCTCGATCTTCGAAGCGATCCAGCGCGACTACGAGCAGGTCGCGGCCAACGAACGCAACGCGAGCGATCTCTTCGGTTCAGAGACCGCGATCGAGCACGATCCCTTCGTCAGGCTTGGGGACGCCGCAATGCAGGTCGTCTCCAGCACAAGAAGAAAGCTCGAGGCAGAGGCGACGCGCTTCAATGCTCTCGCCTCAGAGGTTGGCGGCGCAGTTGAGCGCCTTCGCGAGATCGAAGCGAGCCACCGCAATCCCCAACACAAGGACGCAGCAGAATGACCGCCGCAGTCGCAGAGGTTAACCGAGCCGACGACTACGCCTTTTGGCATGGTGCGTTGAAGGGCAATCCGCCCGAACTTACACGAGGCGTCGCTGAGTGCGGTTTCTACCGGAACCGCAACCGCGAAGGCGACTTCTACGGTGTCGCCATCTGGCGCAATGGCGAGGGCGATCTCGTCGCCAAGGTCGGCAAAGGAAACGTCGTCGAGGCGAACGAGGAATGGTGCGAGCGGATCTTCGCATGGTGCGCAAAAAGCCCCGTGCCCGAAGCGGCATATCGCGATTGGCTGGGTACCGGCAAATGGCACGACGACGTTCCCGACGTGATCAGCAATACCGAGGCGGCGCCGCACATCGTCATCTCCGAGACGATCGCCGAACTTCGTTCTCAAGCCGAGAAATGGCTCGCCAGCATCGGTGGCGAAGTCAAGACGCAGGAGCATGCCGACAAGGCCGGAAACTTCAAGGATCGGTTTGCCGAGCTGGAGAAGGA
>NZ_JBFUKD010000962.1:0-1079 GCF_056401005.1 Microvirga sp. P4_G7
TCGTTCAAGTCCTTGCAGGCCTTGCGGATGGCGACGACCTCCGCATGGGCCGTGGGATCGTTGCTGGAAGTGACTTCATTCCACCCCTCGCCGATCACCTTTCCATCGCGGACGATGACGGCGCCGAAGGGACCGCCGGCGCCCTCGTCCATGTGCTGGCGCGACAATGCGACGGCGCGGGCGATATAGATCTGATCGTTGGTATCGACATTGCTCATAGAAAACTCTTTAGCCGTTCGTCGGGAGAGAGGCGAGAGGGGTCACGCGGCGCGCAGGGCCTCGGCCGTTTGCAGAAGCTGCGCCGCGACAGAGGCGGCAATCGTCGCGGGTTCCTTTCCCCGTATTCCGCCGATGCCGATGGGACAGACGAGCGAACGGATATGATCTTCGGACATCGCGATCTTGCGGAAGTGACTCTCGAAGCGAGCGCGTTTGGTTTCGCTGCCAATCAGGCCGACGTATGGAAATCCGCGCTGCAGGGCCGCCGCGGTAATGGCGAGATCGAGCGCATGGTCGTGAGTCATGACGAGGATGAAGGCTCCATCGGGCGCGGCTTCGATTTCGGCCGGAAGATCAGACGCTCGCACTTTCGTGACGTTGGGGGGAACGTGCGATGGAAACGCGGCATCCCGCTCATCGATCCACCGTACAGTGAACGGCAGCGGCGCGAGGGCGAAAACCAGCGCTCGCCCCACATGCCCCGCACCGAACAGCAATACGGGAACGTACGACTCGCCATGCGATTCCAGCCATTCCTTCTCAGCGCTCGGCCCAACAGTTGCCGGCTTCGCGCCGAAGACGATCTCGCGATGGACGCGCTCGTTCTCGAGCCGACACGTCACGTCGAAAGCGCCTGTTTGCTCCGCCTTCGCCAAAGCGGCGAGCATCGCTCCGTCATCGCGGTAGAAGCCCTCGATCAGCATTTTCACGACGCCGCCGCAGCATTGGCCGAGACTGGGCCCCAGGGCCTGGTCGACGAACTTTGCGCCGGTGTCGCGGCGTCTCAACAGATCCTGCGCGAGTTCCATCATGCGCCATTCGAGCCGTCCGCCGCCGACACTGCCATGGAACGCACCGTC
>NZ_JBFUKD010000963.1:0-1078 GCF_056401005.1 Microvirga sp. P4_G7
GCGTGGGCGGGTGCCGGCGATGGGACGGATCGAAACCTTGCCGTCCCGCACCCGCACCAGAATTTCGGGCGACGAGCAGACGATCTGGAAATCCTCGAAATCGAGGTAGCACAGAAACGGCGCCGGATTGACCCGCCGCAGGGCGCGATAGAGTGCGAAGGCGGGAAGCGGGAAGGGCGCTTCGAACCGTTGGGACAGGACGACCTGGAAGATGTCGCCGGCCGAGATGTATTCCTTCGCGCGAGCGACCATGTCTTCAAATGCGCGCGGCGTGATGTTCGACACCGGCGGTTCGAACTGGATCTTGGACGGGTCGGTCCTGTCCTCGAACGGCAGCGGACGCTCGAGCGCCCACGTGATCTGGTCGAGGCGGGCGAGGGCGTTTTCATACGCCGCCTTGGCGGAAACGCCGCTGTCCGGGCGCGCAGGCGTGATGAGCGAGATCTCGTCCTTGACCGCATCGAACACCACCATCACGGTCGGGCGGACGAGGATGGCGTCGGGGACTTCGAGGACATCCTGGTTCGGCTCGGGCAGACGCTCCATGAGGCGCACCATGTCATAGCCGAGATAGCCGAAAAGCCCCGCCGCCATCGGCGGCAGATCGCCTTCCAACGGCAATGCGCTCTCGGCGATCAGCGAGCGCAGGCTGTCGAGAGGCTTGGCGGCTTCGAGGTGATAGTCGTCCGCGGAAGCCAGTGCATTCCGGTTGATCGAGGCTGCGCCGTCCTGACAACGCCAGACGAGATCGGGATCGAGACCGATCATGGAGTAGCGGCCGCGCACCGCGCCGCCCTCGACCGATTCCAACAGAAAGGCCGCGCCCTTGCGTCCCTGTCGCAGCAACATGAAGGCGGCGACCGGGGTCAAGAGATCGCCGACGAGGGAGGTGCGGACGATTCCGGCGCGACCGGAATCGTAATCCTTGGCGAAGGTCTCGAAATCCGGCGACGCGCTCATGACCTAGATTTCGCCGCCGATCGCCTGGCGCATGGCCTGCTGGTTGATGGTCACACCCAGTTCCTGCCGCATCTGCGCGACGTACTGGCTGATCAGGTCATCGCCCATTCCGTTGCGA
>NZ_JBFUKD010000964.1:0-1076 GCF_056401005.1 Microvirga sp. P4_G7
ATGGAAACACCTATCGGTGCCGCGGACACATACGCGGCGTCGATCACGACGAGTACCGAGAATTGTGTGGGGTCGATTAGTCTGCGTGGCCTGGCGGTCGGCAACCAGCGCATCGAATTCCGCCGGAAGGAAGTCGTCGAACAGGATGAATGCGTCATCACGGTCGGGTTCGACCGCACATTCAAGCAGCTGAAGATGAACGAAGGCGTGGGCTGTTCTTTCTACCACGGCGCATCATGTGCATTCGACGGTTCGCTGAAGCGGATCTACTGACGGCCCGTGCCGCAATCATTGCGCCGCGATGATCTCGATGTCGCGATTGAGACCGCTTTCGACCTTGAACTCGCGGGTCTGAACCTTGCCGTCGTGACGAGCGATCAGGACGTAATCGCCCTCCGCCAGTGTCACCGACGGAAAGGCGCCGATGGCTTCACGGATCACGTCGCCGCCTGGCGTCAGAACGCTGAAAGCGGTTCCCGCGAACGCTTCACCGCCTGCGGCAGCGACGAGTTTCAGCGTGACGACGGCTGCGCGATGATTGAGCGTCGCCTCCGTGATCTTGCCTGCCTCGACCTTCAGATCTGCGCGCATGATCGCGTTGGCGTCGCCGTAGGTCGAGACGACGTGATACGAGCCTTCCGGCAATCGGATGATGGCGCCCGCTTTGGCGTCCGCGATCACGAGGCGACCTTCGGAGTTCGAACCGATGGGGACGTACACGGAGAACGAGATCTGGTTCTGCGCGATGGGATTGTCGCCGACCGCGCCTTTGAGACGCAGAGCGCCCGCACTGATGGCGAGGCGCTCGTTGAGCGCTCCGGATTGCGCGCTGATACGCTTCGAAGCGCTGGCAAAGCCATAGGCCACATGTACGATGTAATTGCCAGGCGGCAGGGTGAAGCGCGGATTGGCGGCCGTCGACCGTGCCACGATCACGGGCTGGGTGACGTCGCCTCGATCTTCGTAGACGCGCCAGACGAGGCCGGTGCCGATGGGTTTCCCGCTTTCGGCGAAGGCGGCGGTCGCGCTCAGGGCCACCTGCGTCGCGGGCTGGGGCGCTGGAACCTGGGTCAGTG
>NZ_JBFUKD010000965.1:0-1071 GCF_056401005.1 Microvirga sp. P4_G7
ATCGACGTGCGACCCGGCGGCGTACCCCTGCTGTTCAGTTGGCCATCCGATGAAGGTCTCATCGCAAATCTGGGCAGTGCCGAGCGCGCCTACAAGCTGGCAAAAGCGAATGCGGGAGCCTCGCTTCCCTACGCGGCCCATGCGATGGACATATTGTCGAGTTCCACCGCCAAACCGTTCAACATCTTGGCGCATAGCATGGGGACCGATCTGACGGCCAAGGCCATTCAATTGCGCGATTCGGCGGGCTATCGTGCGCTCAAGCCTATGCTTCCGCGGCAAATGCAAAAAAGTCCAGCGCGGGTGATTTTCGCCGCGCCGGACATCGGAACGAGCGAGTTCGATCGCTTGCGGCCCAATATCATGGGGGCAGGGCGGTTTTACACGGTGTACTGCTCTGAGGACTACGCACTTCTTACGTCAAAAAGTATCAACGGCTCCGACGATCGACTTGGTTATTGCACGACTTACAAGAACCCGATGGATGGCGTGGAAGTCGTGGTGGTTCGCGGGCCGATAAAAGACTTCGCGAGGCATTCATATTATCTGAGCGCTATTCAGATTCTCGACGACATCGAGGATCTCATCGCCGGCCTGCCCGTCAGAAGCGCTAATCCGTCCATCCCCGGAGCAAGAGAAATTCGGTTGAAATAACCGAGGTGAGATTGTTTCGGGAATCGAAACAGCATCGCTTGTTGCGATAGCCGCAAAGGGGTAAAATCCAAGGATGTGCGCGGTTGCGATCACATGGAATGGTGGCAGCGTCCGGCGTTGCCGAGTTCAGACTGGTCGATGCTGCCTGTCGGCGGCGAGGGCGGCTTTTGTCAGCGTCCTCGGTATCAGCGCGGTGTCGCTCTGCGGCGCGTCGGTGGTATCCGCACAAGTGGGCCAGCCGCCGGTCGAAATGCGGGGCGCGATCGGTGCATGGTCGCTGTACTGCACAAGCAACACGCTTCATCCGACGATCCGAGACTGCTCGCTTCTCAATTCCGTCGTCGCAGAGAACGATCCGTCCGATTGGGTGAAGCTCGGACTGGCGTTCGCGTCGGTGACGGGTGACATAACACTGAC
>NZ_JBFUKD010000966.1:0-1067 GCF_056401005.1 Microvirga sp. P4_G7
GAACTGAGCACCGTCGATCTGGAACAGGGGCCGTTCACATACACGATYACGAATGATGCTGATCTGAAGTTCCAGGTCGTCGTCATCGACGGTGTCGCTCAACTGAGACTTCGCGAAGGCGCAACGCTCGACTACGAGACGAAGACCTCGCACCAGGTGACGATCAAGGTTACCGATTCCGCAGGGTTGTCGTACCAAGAGACGTTCACAATCACTGTGAACGATCTGGCGGAGAATGGCCCCAACACCGCTCCGTCGGATATTGCCCTGTCGAAATCCGAGATCGACGAGAATGCGGCGGGCGGATCGCTCGTTGGCGAACTGAGCGCGGTCGACCAGCAGGGTGGTTCGCTCACCTACACGATCGTGGATGATGCGGATTCGAAGTTCCAGGTGGTCGTCATCAATGGTGTGGCCCAACTCCGGCTGCGCGATGGCGCTACGCTCGACTACGAGACCGACACATCCCACCAGGTAACCATCAAGGTCACTGATTCCGGCGGGCTTTCCTACCAAGAGACACTCACCATCACGGTGAACGATCTCGTCGAGAACGGCACCAATACGGCCCCGTCGGACATCGGCCTTTCGCGGAGCGCGATCGACGAAAATTCGGCAGGGGGAAGCCTTATCGGCGAACTGAGTGCGACCGATCTGGAACAGGGACCGCTCACTTACGCGGTCACGAACGACCCTGATGCCAAGTTCCAAATTGTCGTCCTCAACGGGGTTGCTCAATTGCGGCTGCGTGCGGGAGCGACCCTGGATTATGAAACCAAGACCGCGCACCAGGTGACGATCACGGTGACTGATGCAGGTGGCTTGTCTCACGCGGAAACGTTCACGATCGGTGTGAATAATCTGCCGGAGACCGGTCCGAACAACCCGCCTTCCGACATCTCGCTTTCGCATGCCGCCGTTGACGAGAACGCGGCGGCTGGGACGTTGGTCGGGGAGCTGAGGGCGACAGACGCCGAGCAGGGGGCTTTCACTTACAAGATCAAGCTGGCTGATGGGACGCTCGCCGATACCGATGGCCGCTTCAAGATCGTCCACAACACGGACGG
>NZ_JBFUKD010000967.1:0-1063 GCF_056401005.1 Microvirga sp. P4_G7
GCCTAAGCCAGAGTCCGCCACCTGGCATGCCGCTTGCTTCGGAACAGCGATCCATGAATAGGTCGTTCTCACGTACCGAAAAGGCATGGTTCGCATAGATGACTTCGAACTGAGTATTATACATGAGGAACGCCCGTATAAGGTACAGCTCGTTCCAGGATCTGTTCTCTTCGAAGATCCAACCGTCGAGGTATTCAAATCCGTCGAATACGTCGTGGAAGTGGATGATCACGCCTTCTTTCAGGCGAGGCAGGATCTCAAAAACCTCGTAGTTTACGTCGCTTCCGGTCTTTGARATATGAGTCGTATCGAGGAAGAGTATGTCGCCACTTTCCAATTGCTCGAATACAGACGTCGGTACTTCTTGCACAGGACTTTGAATGATCTGGACAAGCTTGAGGTCTTCACTTCGTAGCAAAGATTCGAGGCGTTCGACATACGGCTCGATCAACGTGACCGCGGTTGCCAATTCCGGAGAGCGTTCAAGCACGTCTAACATGACTGCGCTTGAGAAGCCGGATCCAACTTCGATGATCCTTCTTGGTTTGTTGTGCCGGATCATGCTGGCGAGAATAAGCGCATCGCCCAATCCGTACATGTCGTTGGAATGGTAGTAACGATAGTCGGCACTTTGTTTTGCTGGGAATGCCAAACCGGCCTTCTGCTCCATCAGCGCCACGAAGGTGTCTGTCATCTTATTGAAATCAAGTTGGAGGCCTAGAAGTTGGTCATCTTTCCTTCGGGTCGCAAAACTTGAGGCTCTTAGAGCGGCAGGATCAACTACCGGTGAATAGTAATGTCCCGGGGGGACAAATTCCGCAACTATCGATTTGGGAGCCATCATTTGCGCGCGGCGCTGCTGGGCCTCTTCGCAGTCGTATAATTCAAGAAAGTAATCGGTTGGGCTTCTTCCATCAGAAATCGCTGAAACGAGATAGTCGAGCGTTTTTTGATCGGGCGCTCGGCCCAGCACTGAAAGCCAAACCCTTTCGACGAATTCTTCCAGGGCGCCCTTATCCGACGGTATTGTCATCTAATCCTCATTTTATCGACGGCGCGAAAC
>NZ_JBFUKD010000968.1:0-1063 GCF_056401005.1 Microvirga sp. P4_G7
GCTCGAGGCAGAGGCGACGCGCTTCAATGCTCTCGCCTCAGAGGTTGGCGGCGCAGTTGAGCGCCTTCGCGAGATCGAAGCGAGCCACCGCAATCCCCAACACAAGGACGCAGCAGAATGACCGCCRCAGTCGCAGAGGTTAACCGAGCCGACGACTACGCCTTTTGGCATGGTGCGTTGAAGGGCAATCCGCCTGAACTGACACGAGGCGTCGCAGAGTGCGGTTTCTACCGGAACCGCAACCGCGAAGGCGACTTCTACGGTGTCGCGATCTGGCGCAATGGCGAGGGCGATCTCGTCGCCAAGGTCGGCAAAGGAAACGTCGTCGAGGCAGACGAGGAATGGTGCGAACGGATCTTCGCGTGGTGCGCAAAAAGCCCCGTGCCCGAAGCGGCCTATCGCGATTGGCTCGTCACCGGCAAATGGCACGACGACGTTCCGGACGTGATCAGCAACACCGCKGCSGCCCCGCATATCGTYATCTCCGAGACGATCGCCGAACTTCGTTCTCARGCCGAGAAATGGCTCGCCAGCATCGGTGGCGAAGTCAAGACGCAGGAGCATGCCGACAAGGCCGGAAACTTCAAGGATCGGTTTGCCGAGCTGGAGAAGGARGCTGTTGCAGCTCACAAGGCAGCGAAGCAACCGCACCTCGACGCMGGCCGCCAAGTTGACAACACTTGGAAGCCGATCGCGGCGGAAGGCGACAACGCCAAGCGTTGGGCCGCCAAACTCACAGACAGTTTCCTGATAGCGGAGCGCGCCAGGAAGGCGCAGGAAGCTGCCGCGCGAGCGAGTGCTGGCGAGGTCGTCCGCCCTGAGGATCTAAAGGTGAAGGCCGGAACCCGCGGGCGAGGCGCGTCACTGCGCAAGTTCAAGGAATTTCGGTGCACGGACGCCGCTGCGCTCTGGGCTCATTACCGGGACGACAAGCGGATTATCGACTTTGCCATGAGTCAGGTCGGCAAGATCGCCATGGCTGAACTCGAAGCCGGCATGACCATTCCCGGCGCCGCAATCGAAATCGTAGAGAGGGCCGTCTAATGAACGCGCCAACTGCAAT
>NZ_JBFUKD010000969.1:0-1062 GCF_056401005.1 Microvirga sp. P4_G7
ACAATATCCTTCTATGTAGGCCTATTGTAGCTACAAATATGTTGATGGTCCATCGCTAATCGATGCAGTTGTGCTGTGTCGAATTGGAATGCGGGGCGGAAATTCGGCGCGCTCTGCTGCTCCCGAAGAAATTCGGCATCCGTCATAAGCAAAGGCCAAGCCAGATGAATGGCTCGGGCCATTGCTTTTTCTTGTTCAGTCCGCCGTCGCCGGCAACCGCTTCTCGACGGGGGCGTAGTGCCCATCGGACATGACCTGCATGTCGATCCGCCGGTCGTGGAACGCATTGAGCGTGGAGCGATGCCCGATTGAGACGATCGTCGTCTTCGGCAGGCGCTCCTTCAGCATGCCGTAAATTTCCTCTTCCGTCGGCTCGTCCAAAGCCGCCGTCGCTTCGTCGAGTAACAGCCAGTCGGGCTTTGCGAGGAGCGCGCGCGCAATGGCGAGACGCTGTTRCTCGCCGAGAGACAGCGTCTGAGCCCAGGCCCGCTCTTCATCGAGCTTGTCGGCCAGTTGCGGCAACCGGGCGGCCTTCAACGCATCCTTGAGGGCCTCGTCCGGATATTCGCCATGGGTGCCCGGATAGGTCACTGCAGCGCGCAGTGAGCCCATGGGCAGGTAGGGCCGCTGTGGCAGCAACATCATCGACTGCCCGGCCGGCGCCCGGATATCGCCCTTTCCGAACGGCCAGATGCCGGAGATTGCGCGGAAGAGGGTCGATTTGCCTGAACCTGAGGGCCCTGTCAGAAGCGTCGCTTCACCGGCGTTGAACGAGACATCGTCGGCCCGCATCAGCACGCGACCATCGGGCAAAGAGACCTTGAGATCGTCAACCGTCAGGTTGCGCCCAGGAGCGGTGCTGAGCCTCACGTGCTCGCCCTCCACATTGCTGCGCTTCACAAACTTGATCGCTGCCTCGAAGCTGGTGAGACGATCGATCACGGCCTTGTAATTCGCGATGCTGGAATACGAGGTGATGAAGAAATCGAGTGCACCTTGAACGCTGGAGAAGGCGCCCGCCGTCTGCGTGAGCTGGCCGAGGGTGATCTTCCCGACGAAGAA
>NZ_JBFUKD010000970.1:0-1060 GCF_056401005.1 Microvirga sp. P4_G7
GAGCCATGACGAGCCGATTAGGCAATGTGAGATCACCGAGCTGAAGGGGCTCGAACAAGACGTCGATAGGATCGCTCATTTAAAAACCTGGGATTTCTGTGAATTGCCGATTGGCCGAAGTATAGAAGCTAATTGGCGTTCGGCTCGTCTTCAATGGAATGCCTGCCATGCAGGAAATTTACCGTCACGCTCGAACCGAGCCGTCGAGGATGTGTTGTCCCCCGGGCGTCACGCCCGGAGCATTATGAGGAAACGATAATGCCACATCAAAAAGACGATCAGCGCGGTAAGCAACCGGAGCCGCGCAAACAGGAAATGCCGCAGCAGAAGCAAGGTGAACAGCGTCAGGGCGGCAAGCCGCAAGACACTCGCCACAAAGGCTAGTTGGGAAATTAGGGGCGGGGTCGATTTCGGCCCCGCCGCATTACTGCCGAACGCCTGATTCTATTCTGCCTTTTCCTCGGACGCTTTGTTCAAGGTTTCGATCATTGCTTCGTCCAGTGCGAGGCGCGTCGAGGCAATCAGATCACCAAGTTGTGTAAGGCTCGTCGCACTGGCGATCGGCGACGTGACCCGGGTCATCAGCCAGGCGAGAGCGACCTGGGCAGGATTGGAACGCGTTTGAGCGGCCACATCGTCGAGGGCCGCCAAAATCTTTAATCCACGATCGTTCAAGTATTTTGGCATGCGGCCACCCCGCGCGGCGCTCTTGCCGAAATCCTTTTCGGTTCGGTATTTGCCGGTCAGAAAGCCGCTCGCGAGACCGTAATAAGGGATGATTCCGATCTCTTCGTCTCGGCACAAGCCCAGCAGATCTTTCTCGAACTCCGCGCGGTCGTACAGGTTGTACAAGTTCTGCAGACTCTCGTAGCGCGGCAATCCGGCTTTCTTGCTGATCGCAACCGCCTCTGTGAGACGGTCCGCGGTGAAATTCGAGGCGCCGATGGCGCGCACTTTGCCTTCACGGATGAGATCGGCATAGGTATTGAGCGTCTCATCCTGCGGCGTTTCGAGATCGTCGCGATGGGATTGGTAGAGATCGATGTAGTCGGTCTGAAGA
>NZ_JBFUKD010000971.1:0-1053 GCF_056401005.1 Microvirga sp. P4_G7
CAACTGACGGGTTTGCTTGACAGGGTGCTTGGCGTCATGGCCCTTCCCATGCCATCGTCACGAGGCAACCGGGTAACATCCCGGTCCAGACAAGGGAACAATGTCGATGACAATGACCAAACTCGGCCTCGCTTTCGCGGGCGTAGCCTTTTCTGCTACGGCGGCTTTCGCGCAAGACGCCTTCAAACCCGCCGTCGTCTACGACCTCGGCGGAAAGTTCGACAAGTCCTTCAATGAAGGCGTCCATACGGGCGCGGAGAAGTACAAGAAGGACACCGGCACCGATTACCGCGACTTCGAGCCGCAGAACGACGCTCAGCGCGAGCAGGCTCTGCGCCGCTTCGCGCGCGACGGCTTCTCGCCGATCGTCGCCGTCGGCTTCAGCCAGGAAAGCGCCCTGAAGAAGGTCGCGGATGAGTTCCCGAAGACGAAGTTCGCGATCATCGACTCGGTCGTCGAGAAGCCGAATGTCCAATCCTATGTGTTCAAAGAGCACGAGGGCTCGTTCCTCGTCGGCATGCTTGCCGCGATGGCTTCGAAATCCAACAAGGTCGGCTTCGTCGGCGGTATGGATATCCCGCTGATCCGCAAATTCGCCTGCGGATACGTTCAGGGCGCCAAGTACGCCAAGAGCAACGCCGAAGTGTTCCAGAACATGACCGGCACGACCGGCGCGGCCTGGAACGATCCGGTGAAGGGCGGCGAGCTCGCCAAGAGCCAAATCGATCGCGGCGCGGACGTCATTTATCATGCGGCCGGCGGAACCGGCGTCGGCGTCATGCGGGCAACGGCTGACGCGGGCAAGCTCGGCATCGGTGTCGATTCGAACCAGAATGCCATGCATCCCGGCAAGATCCTCACGTCCATGGTCAAGCGTGTCGACATCGCGACCTACGACGTGTTCGATCAAGCCAAAAAGGGCACATTCAAGCCCGGCGTTTCGGTGTTGGGTCTGAAGGAAAACGGTGTCGCCTGGGCGCTCGACGACAACAACAAGGCGCTCATCACAGCCGACATGAAGGCTGCCGCCGACAAAGCTTCCGACGGTATCAA
>NZ_JBFUKD010000972.1:0-1052 GCF_056401005.1 Microvirga sp. P4_G7
GGGCCGATAGACCGCAAGCCACTCTCATAGAGCACGTCGAGCATATGGAACTCGGGATCGATCGCCTCGGCGCCTTCGATGTGAAGGATGGTCGCCAGCGTTCCCGTCTTGAGACATTCGCGAATGTCGGCCGCGGTGCGGCAAACTTTGACTCGGCCCTCTGACGCCCGCTCGATACGGAACAGCAGCGATGCCATCTCCAGCGTGACGCGCTGGCTCGGCGCAAGTTCGAGCGGCGCCGGCAACGGCACGTCGTATTGCGCTTCCGCCATCATCGCATCGATGTCGATGCCACCGCTTTCCGAGGACACGTAGACGGCGAAGAAGCCGCCGGCCATTCCTCCGGCCTTCATGCGCGGCAGATCGAGATGCCCGAGATTGTCGCCGTCCAGGAAAGCCTGCTCGGGTTTGATTTCGCCTCGTATCAGGCGAAGCAGAACGTCGTTATGGCCATCGAATACGGGAACGAGCGGAGAAGCGGGCATGTTTGGTCGCGATCTCGAGAGGGTTGAGTGTCAAATTGCCGAAGCAAGCGGGACCTGCGCGTCCCGTGCGAATCCCTGACTGGCATTGATGAGGGCGCGCGTATAATCGCTCGCGGCTTGGTTGGTCCGCAAGGCCCCTGCGGTTGTTTCTTCCACCGCCTCGCCGTGACGCATGACGAGCAACCGCTCACAAAGATGAGCGACGACGGCAAGATCGTGACTGACGAGAATGTAGGTGAGGCCGAGATCGCGCCGCAACTCGTCGAGGAGGTTCAAGATCTCTGCCTGCACGGAAGCGTCGAGGGCCGACGTCGGTTCGTCCAGGAGCAGCACTTTGGGGCGCAGCAGCATCGCACGCGCGATGGCGACGCGTTGCCGTTGCCCGCCCGAAAGCTGGTGAGGATAGCGGAACCGGAATGACGGGCCGAGGCCGACTTCGCGCAAGGCCTGCAGGATGCGGGCCTCTCCATCCTTGACGCCATGAATCGCGAGAGGCTCGGAGAGCGTCCGGTCGACCGTATGGCGCGGATGAAGCGACGCGTAGGGATCCTGGAACACCATCTGCAC
>NZ_JBFUKD010000973.1:0-1049 GCF_056401005.1 Microvirga sp. P4_G7
GATCAGGACGTTTGTGCCTGAAACGACTTTACGACGTGCCATTGCGTCGGAGGCTTTGCGCTGGCAGATCACGAAGGTTCCGTAACCTTTGCGCGCCTAAATTCTGGCGGGCGAGGGGGAAAGAGAAGCTATGGCTGCGCGCGCGATCGAACATTCGAGACTGCCGACCCGGATTTTGCCGGGACCGACCGCGCGCCTGCCGCAGATGCCGTGTCTCGAAAACTTGGGTTCGTCCCAGGAACGGATGTCCGATGCGGCGGCTTAGTCTCATTCTTGTTGGCGTGGCGGGTATGTTCGTCGGCGCCGACGGTGCAGCGGCGCTCGACGCCGCACCGCGGCCGCAGCCGCTCGCCCCGACGACGAAGTACAGCTCCGCCGGTCAGGCCGTTCGCGACGGCGTTCGCGACTATTATGCCGGTGACAAACGCGGTGCTGCCCAGGCGTTGGAATACGCCGCCGGGCAAGGCCATACTTTGGCTCTCTGGAAACTCGGGCGCATGTACGCCGATGGCGACGGCGTGCAGCACGACGACTTGAAGGCGTTCGAGTATTTCTCGAAGCTGGCCGATCAGAATGCCGACGAGAGTCCCGATTCTCCCAACGCTCCCGTCGTCTCGAGTGCGTTCGTCGCTTTGGGCACGTATTTTCTGGATGGCATCAAGGACACCTATGTGTCCGCCAATCCGTCCCGCGCCGTGGAGATGTTCCACTACGCCGCTTCGTATTTCAGCGATCCCAACGCCCAATACAATCTCGCCCGCCTCTATCTCGACGGCGCTGTCGTCAGCAAGGACGAACGTCTGGCGGCGCGATGGTTCAACTTGGCGGCCGAAAAAGGACATCACGCGTCCCAGGCGCTTCTCGGCCATCTCCTGATCAACGGGCAGGGTGTGCCGCGGCAGCGGGCGAGGGGCTTGATGTGGCTGACGCTCGCTCGTGAATCATCCGATCCGGCCAAAGAGGCGTGGATCGCCGAGTTGTACGAAAAAGCTTTCGCCGCGGCGAGCGAGAACGATCGCAAATTCGCCTTGGCCCTGCTCGAACAATAT
>NZ_JBFUKD010000974.1:0-1048 GCF_056401005.1 Microvirga sp. P4_G7
GTCCTGGGAGCACTTCTCGGATCGTTTCTGGGCGCGCCGGAAAGGTTCGGCGCCGACTTCGCTTTCACGGCGCTCTTCATCGGTCTCGTGGCGGGATTTGGTCGCAGCCGCGTGACGTTGGTCACCGTCGCCGTCAGCGCGACGGTTGCCGCGCTCGTGCATTATTTCATCGGCGCGCCGTGGCATGTGGCGACGGGCGCATTGGCGGGCATCGCCGCGGCATATGCGGTGGCCAAGGAGCCACGCTCATGACAATCGACGCCACGACCTTCGCGGCCATCATCGCCATGGCGGTCGTCACGTATGCCACCCGCGTCGCGGGTCTCTACGTGGCCGATCGGCTTGTTCTGACGGGACGGGCGAAAGCGGCTTTCGACGCGATCCCACCGGCGGTACTCGTCGCCGTGATCGCGCCGTCCGCGCTCACCACGGGTTGGGCGGAGGCTATCGCGGCCGCCATCACGGCCATCGCTGCGTTTCGTCTGCCACTGCTTGCTACGGTCGCCATTGGCGTCGCCTCCGTCGTCCTGCTCCGTCACGCATTTTAGCCGATGGAGCGCGTGGCGTTCTCCAGCCAGCGTGCGGTCTCTTCGTCGAGACGAGGAAGCAGCTTTGCGCGCACCTCCGCGTGATACCGATTGAGCCACGCGATTTCTTCCGGCGTCATCAGAGCCGCGTCGACAAGGCGAAGATCGATGGGCGCGAACGTCAGCGTTTCAAAGCCCAACATCTCCCGTTCCCCACCCGGAATCGCGCGTGGCTCGACGAGGATGAGGTTTTCGATGCGGATGCCGTACGCGCCGACTTTGTAGAAGCCGGGTTCGTTCGACAGCATCATGCCGGTCTCGAGCGGCGTGTGGCCCGTCTTCGCGATCCGCTGCGGACCCTCATGCACGGAGAGATAGCTGCCGATGCCGTGGCCGGTGCCATGGTCGAAGTCGTGGCCGGATTCCCAGAGCGGCTTTCGCGCGAAGGCGTCGATCTGCGCGCCGGTCGTGCCTTTCGGAAACACCGCGCGATCGATGGCGATGTGCCCCTGCAGAACCCG
>NZ_JBFUKD010000975.1:0-1046 GCF_056401005.1 Microvirga sp. P4_G7
GTCCTGAACGCGGCCAACGAGATCGCGGTCGCGGCCTTCATGGCGGGACGGATCGGATTTTACGATATTCACAAGATTGTTGATGAGGTTTGCTCATCTTTTTCGGCAAGAAAGCTGGAGGCGCCGGCGACGGTACCCGAGGCTCTTGCCATCGACGGTGAGGCACGGCACGCCGCTCGCCTCATGCTCGACGATATGGTGATGGTGCCGACCTGACGGCGCGAAAGGAACGATCATGGACTTGCTTGCAACCATAGGCGGGGCGACCAACTCCTTCCTTCTGACCATTGTGTCCTTTCTGATCGTCCTCGGAATCGTGGTGTTCATTCACGAGTTCGGTCACTTCTGGGTCGGTCGGCGCTGCGGCGTCGGCGTCACGGCGTTCTCGATCGGATTCGGTCCGGAGCTCATCGGCTGGAACGACCGCCATGGCACTCGCTGGAAGATCTCTGCGGTACCGCTGGGCGGCTACGTGAAGTTCGTCGGCGATCTCAACGCGGCGAGCGTCCCCAACAACGCGCAGGCGGATCGGATGTCCCCTGAGGAGCGCGCGGTCAGCTTTCCCCACCAAAACGTCGCCAAGCGCGCCGCGATCGTCGCCGCCGGCCCGATCGCCAATTTCATCCTGGCCGTCGCGATCTTCGCCGGTCTGAATTACGTCTCCGGCCGCCAGGTCCTGGAGCCGCGCATCGAGGCGGTTCAGCCGGACAGCGCGGCCGCTCGGGCCGGCTTCATGCCGAACGACCTGATTCTCTCCATCAACGGCAGGGTCGTCGAGACGTTTGCCGACATGCAGCGCGTCGTCAGTGCCAGCGCCGGCGAGAAACTGGCCATCACAGTCGATCGCGACGGAAATCAGGTGGTCCTCGACGCCGTTCCCGACCTGAAAGAGCAGGAAACGCCGTTCGGAAAGCAGCGGATCGGGCTTCTCGGCCTTCAGGCGTCGCGAGACCCGAACGCGATCAAGAAGCTCACCTATACTCCCCTCGGCGCCCTGAAATCCGGCGTCTATGAGACGTGGTACGTGGTCGACCGGACCTTTGATT
>NZ_JBFUKD010000976.1:0-1046 GCF_056401005.1 Microvirga sp. P4_G7
GAATTGAACAAGTATGAGGCACGCCCGAAGGCCGGCGACAACACCGTTCCATCTTGACGCGCGTCGAGATTGACGACGCCGAGGCTCTGCATCAGGAGCTTGAGCGCGTAAATTTCCTCGACGGAGGCCAGATCGCCGACGATCGCGCCGACGCGCTTCGCCGTCGTGCCCTTGAGCCGGTTGGCAATGAGCGAAAATGCTTCTTGCCAGGAGGCCGGACGCAGCTTGCCGTTCTGACGCACGAACGGACGATCGAGGCGCTGAACGCGCAGACCGTCGACAATTTGGCGCGCTTTGTCGGTGATCCATTCCTCGTTCACGTCCTCGTTGACGCGCGGGAGAATCCGCATCACCTCGCGGCCACGTGAATCGACGCGGATCGACGAGCCGACGGCATCCATCACGTCGACGGAATCGGTCTTGTTGAGCTCCCAAGGACGATAGTGGAACGCTTCGGGCTTATGGGTCAGCGCGCCGACGGGGCAGAGATCCGCCACGTTCGCCTGCAACTCGGAGCCCATCGCCTTTTCGAGATAGCTCGTGATCTCCATGTCCTCACCGCGCCACAGCGCGCCGAGATCGGAAACGCCAGCCACTTCGGTCGTGAAGCGCACGCAGCGGGTGCAGTGGATGCACCGGTTCATCGACGTCTTCACGAGCGGGCCGAGATACTTGTCCGGCACCGCGCGCTTATTCTCGTGATAGCGGGTCGTATCGACGCCGTAGGCCATCGCCTGGTCTTGCAGGTCGCACTGGCCGCCCTGGTCGCAGATCGGGCAGTCGAGCGGGTGGTTGATGAGGAGAAACTCCATCACCCCTTCGCGCGCCTTTTTGACGGTCGCCGACTTGGTCAGAATCYCCGGCGGCTCGCCATTCGGGCCGGGACGGCAATCGCGAACGCCCCATGCGCAGGACGCGACCGGCTTCGGCGCGCCCTTCACCTCGACGAGGCACATGCGGCAATTGCCGGCGATGGACAGACGCTCATGGAAGCAGAAGCGCGGAATTTCCGCGCCCGCCGCTTCAGCCGCCTGCAGCAGCGTGAA
>NZ_JBFUKD010000977.1:0-1045 GCF_056401005.1 Microvirga sp. P4_G7
AGCAGCGGCCACCTCAGGTCAGGTAAATTTGCCGCGATCAGTGCGTATTCAGTTCCCGATCAGCATGTCAGCCGCGTTTCGCGCTGCCGAAACCTTGATCCTGCGCTCAGGTATGTCAATTTTTCCCGAATGACAAGATCTGGCGCGGGAAAACTTTGGAAAACTATATATCAACTTGGCCTTCCAAATAAAGCCGGAATTTCGTCGCGCTGAGCGTCACAAGAGAACGTCCATGCGGCGATGGTATAAAACTACCTGAAGGATTGCGTATGACGCATGGAATATTGCATATTATTCTTGAATAAAAGCCAGATCTCCTGATTCCGAACCAGTTATGAGCGTCGGTTCACCGGCTGTCTCTTCTTCCATTTTCAACTTCAAGTTTTCGGATCTAATTCCTCATGAAGATCGAGACGATTCCCGCGCACCCTTTCCCTACGGCACCTTTGTGCCCGAAGAAACCCCATCGTTTCTCGCTCTACGGCGTTGAAATCCGGGACGATTATGCCTGGCTCAAGGCCGAGAACTGGAAAGAGGTGCTCAAGGACCCGGAACTTCTCGACAATGAGATCCGCGCCTATCTGGAGGCCGAAAACGCCTTTTCCAGCAAGCTCTTGAGCGGCACGGAAGAGCTTCAGCAGCACCTGGTGGCGGAGATGCGGGGACGCATAAAGGAAGACGATTCCTCGGTGCCGGACCCGGACGGCCCCTATGCCTATTTCACCCGTTACCGCGAAGGCGGGCAGTATCCTCTCGTGTGCCGCATGGCACGCGAGGGTGGCGACGACGTGATTCTCCTGGACGGCGATAAGGAAGGCGAAGGCCAGGCGTTCTTCGACCTGGGCGGAGCGGATCATTCACCCGATCACCGCCTCTTGGCCTGGAGTGCGGATCTCAAGGGCTCCGAATACTTCACGATCTACGTCCGCGACACTGCAACGGGCCAGGAACTGGCGGACCAAGTTCCGAACACCTCGGGGGACGTCGTGTGGCTCGCCGATTCGGCTGGCTTCTACTATGTCGAGCAAGATGAGAACCACCGACC
>NZ_JBFUKD010000978.1:0-1043 GCF_056401005.1 Microvirga sp. P4_G7
GTCTTCGATCATCCAGGCCTCCTGGCAGCCGGCCTCGGCCGCGGCTTGCTTGGCGAGTACTTGCGCGAGCAGCGMGACGCTCTTGATGTCGCGGCGCGCCCAACGAATGTCGGCCAGGGTCTTCACGGCAATCCCCTTGGAGGCGGATGGGGATGACACGATATTCTTCGCCTGGGTGAACATGACGAGACTGGGCTTCACGTCTTTCGGGAACGCAAAATCGCGATCCGCCGCGCCCCGCGTCACCTGAAGGTAGACGACGCCTTCGACGAGATTATTTCGCGCGATCAACTCCGACTGGATCTCGGTAATACGCTCGCGCGCCTCGGGTAGCGGCAACGCGATCTCGCCGACCGAGCGTTCGAGCCTCAGCAGGTGGGACTCGTTGTCGACAAGCTTGCCGTCCAGGACCGCGGACACTTCATAGATTCCGTCGGCGAAGAGAAAACCGCGATCGAGTATCGAGATCCGCGCTTCGTCGAGGGGCAGGAATTCGCCATTCACATAGGCAATGCGGGTCAACGGTCGTTCTCCTTGGTCCGATATATCGGCATGAGAACTATAGAGACCGGTCGGCGTACCGCCCAATTCAGATTGCGCACCGCGGCATGCGGGCCCTGCATAGATCGGTGCTTGTCGAATTGTGCCTGTCCCGGTGCGAGGGAACCGGGGCCTAGACAAGGCATTATGCCCAGAGGCGAGCTTGGGAGATGCCGATGGCGACCGGAAAGCGCGAACTGATCGATACCGGAACCGACAAGCGTTACGTGCGCAGGGACGACAAGGGACGATTCAAGGAATCGGACGATGTCGGCCGCTCCCTGTCACAGGATCGGCGGCAGCATGCCGAGGCGGTGGCAAAGCCCGGACAAGGCGACAAGGGCGATCGTCGGCGATAGGTCGTACTGAATTGCGGCGACGGGCTTCCGCTCGTTGAGAACGGGCCAACAACTCGCTGGCGCCGCATTCGCCTTTAGATGATCGCGATCGGCCCCATACGTTCGTAGGAAGACAACGCGTTGTCGCGGCCAGACGATAACGCC
>NZ_JBFUKD010000979.1:0-1043 GCF_056401005.1 Microvirga sp. P4_G7
GAGCCGATCCATTTCATGATCAGAGGATTCCTGTTCGATGCATTCGATACTCGTCGAAGGCCCCGCCGTCGAGCCCGTGACGCTGGCGGAGATGAAGACTTACCTGCGCGTCGACGACGACACCGAGGACGACCTGATCGCGGGTCTCGTCAAGGCGGCGCGTCTCATGGTGGAGGCGGTCTCCGGCCGGATCCTGATCGCGCAACGCTGGCGCGTGATCCTGGATGCCTGGCCAGCCAATGCGCTGCGTCTGCCCTTGTCCCCGCTGATCGCCGTCGAGCGCATCGCGTTGTGCGATTCCACGGGCGCGAGTGAGGACGTCGCCCTCGATCTCGTGGAGGTGAACCGCGTGAGCGATCCTCCGCGGCTCCTCGCGCATGCCGCCCTCATCCCGGGCCATCCCCGCAACGGGATCCACATCGATGTCACTGTCGGACACGKCGCGACACCGGAAGAAGTGCCCGAGCCGCTGCGGCTCGCCGCCAAGATCCTCGTCGCCCGTTGGTTCGAGAACCGCGGCGACGTGATCGGCGCTCAGAGGCTTCCACCGGAAGCGCTCGCGCTCATCGCACCCTTTCAACGCAGCCGACTCTGATGGCCGCATCGAGTCAAGCCGACCAGAAAGCGCTCATGAAAACCAAATCGCTGTCCATCGGCGCCCGCGCGCGCCGCTTCGTTCTCGAAATGCCGCTGGAACGGCCCGACGGTTTCGGCGGGGTGATCCGATCCTACGCGCTCGGCCCGCAGATGTGGGGCGCCATGGAGATGTTGTCCGGCATCGAGCGCGTTCGCGCCGATCGCCCGGAACAGGCGCTCACGCACAAGGTCACACTTCGCTACCGCGATGGTGTGACGGCGGCGATGCGTCTCGTCTCGGGATTGCGCCGCTTCGCCATCCGCACGGCGAGCGATCCCGATGGATCGCGGCGCGAACTCGTGTGTCTCGTCGAGGAGATCCGCCCGTGACCAGCCCGATCCTCGCGATGCGACACGCGATCATCGCCGCTGCCGAAGCCGACGACGCCCTGCGCGACCTGATGGGC
>NZ_JBFUKD010000980.1:0-1040 GCF_056401005.1 Microvirga sp. P4_G7
GCTCAAGAGTCATCGTGACCTCACTGCTTCCTAAGCGGTCTTCTCGAACAGCTCGCGCCCGATCAGCATGCGGCGGATCTCGCTCGTGCCCGCGCCGATCTCGTAGAGCTTCGCATCGCGAAGCAGGCGGCCTGTGGGATAGTCGTTGATGTAGCCGTTGCCGCCCAGGAGCTGGATCGCATCGAGCGCGCATTGGGTCGCCTTTTCGGCTGCGTAGAGGATCGCGCCGGCGGCATCTTCGCGGGTCGTCTCGTGCCGGTCGCACGCTTTGGCGACCGCATAGACGTACGCCTTGCACGCATTCATCGTCACGTACATGTCGGCGACCTTGCCTTGCACGAGCTGGAAGCTGCCGATCGGCTGGCCGAATTGCTTGCGTTCGTGGACATAGGGCATGACGATGTCCATGCAGGCCTGCATGATGCCGAGCGGTCCGGCTGCAAGCACGGCGCGTTCGTAATCGAGACCGGACATGAGGACCTTGACGCCCTTGTTGACCGTGCCGAGAACATTCTCTTCCGGCACTTCGCAATCCTGAAAAACCAGCTCGCACGTATCCGAGCCGCGCATGCCGAGCTTGTCGAGTTTCTGGTGCGTGGAGAAACCCTTGAAATCTTTCTCGACCAGGAAGGCCGTCATGCCTTTCGCGCCGGCGTCGAGGTCGGTCTTGGCATAGACGACGAGCGTCTCGGCGATGGGACCGTTGGTGATCCACATCTTGTTGCCGTTGAGRACATAGCGGTCGCCCTTCTTGTCGGCTCTCGTGCGCATCGACACCACGTCCGACCCCGCACCTGGTTCCGACATCGCGAGCGCACCCACATGCGCGCCCGAGATCAGCTTTGGCAGATAGCGTCGCTTCTGCTCTTCGCTGCCATTGCGGCGGATCTGGTTGATGCACAGGTTCGAATGAGCGCCGTAGGAGAGGCCGACCGACGCCGAGGCGCGGGAGATTTCCTCCATGGCGATGACGTGTTCGAGGTATCCGAGCCCGGAACCGCCGAACTCTTCTTCGACAGTAATGCCGTGAAGACCAAGCT
>NZ_JBFUKD010000981.1:0-1039 GCF_056401005.1 Microvirga sp. P4_G7
CCACCCTTCCGTGCTCAAGAGATTTCCAGAGGAAAATGACGCCACCGCGACGGAGCCGAAGACCATGAAATCGTTGATCGATTGGACACGCGTGCGCTCTTCGGGACGGTAGCAATCGGTGACGAGTGCCGTGGCGCCGATGAAACCCAGATTCCAGCCGAGGCCGAGCAGAATCAGCGTTGCCCAGAAATGCGCGACGCTCAACCCGGTCAGGCCGACGGTAGCCGCAGCGGCAATGAGGAGCAGACCCGTTGCCGTGACGCGCTCCTTGCCGAAGCGCTGAATCAGCTTGCCGGTGAAGAAACTCGGACCGTACATGGCAAGCACATGCCACTGGATGCCGAGCGCCGCCTCCCCCACCGAATGACCGCATCCGATCATCGCCAAGGGGGCCGCCGTCATCAGAAAGGTCATCAAGGCGGCGGAGACGAGACCGCTCGCGACCGCCACGATGAAACGCGGTTGGAGCAATATCTCCTTTAGGGGCCGCCCCCCGCTCGCCACATGTGTCCGCACGGGCGGGGTCCGCAGCAACATCACGACCACGATGGTCATGAGGGCCAAGACAGCTTGAGCCAGGAATGCTCCGGCGAAGGGTGCGGTGACGATCGTGTCGCGCGTCCAGATCACCGTCTGCGGGCCGATCACGGCTGCGGCGAGCCCACCGATCATCACCCACGATATGGCTCTCGCCTTGAAGCCGTCGGAAGCCGTATCGGTGACCGCGAAGCGATAGCTCTGCGTGAAGGATCCCCAAAAGCCGGCAATGAAAGTCCCCATGCAGAAGATCAGGAAACTCGCCGCGGAGATGCCGAGCGCCGCCATACATCCGGCCAAAACGCCGATCGAGCCGGCAAAGACGTACCCGCCTCGCCGACCGATCCGGCGCATGATCATCGCCGCGGGGATCGTGCCCAGCGCGAGACCGAGGTTGAACAGGCTGACGGGCAACGTCGCGAATTGCTTGTCGGCGGCGAGACCCTGGCCGACCAGGCCACCGAGCGACACGACGATCGCCGGATTGGCACCGCTGAAGGCC
>NZ_JBFUKD010000982.1:0-1038 GCF_056401005.1 Microvirga sp. P4_G7
GGATACGCGGTATGAGATTCGCTTCATCTACGTCGTCGATCCATCGAGTGATCGCACGGAAGACATTCTTGCTGAAATCGCGAAACAGGACCCTCGCATCACAGTTGTGGTCATGTCGCGTCGTTTCGGTCATCAGGCCGCACTGGTTGCGGGGATAGACCATAGTGATGCCGACGCGGTGATCATGCTCGACAGCGATCTTCAGCACCCGCCTGAATTGATCCTGGAGATGGTGAGACGTTGGGAGGCGGGGGCGGACATCGTTCAAACCCTCCGGCAGGATGGTGATGAAACAGGTCGCAGTAAGCGACTGACTTCCCTATGGTTCTACAAGCTTCTTGCACGCATCAGCAGTGTGGAGCTCAAGGCGGGAGCCGCAGATTATCGCCTGTTGTCGCGTCACGTTGCAGCTTTGTTCCGCGATGACATTCGTGAGCATAATCCATTTCTTCGCGGACTTGTAAGCTGGGTTGGCTTCACTGTTGCGTATTTGCCTTATGAGCCGGCAAAAAGGTTCGCCGGTCAATCGAACTACTCAGTCAGCCGTCTTTTGTCGTTTGCTCTCAACGGCTTTTGTTCTTTTTCAAAGCTGCCTTTGCGCCTCTGTGTACTCGCTGGACTTATGGTTTGCTTTCTCAGCCTCATCGGAGGGGCCGTCTATACCGGGTTCTATTTTCTCGGCGATGAAACGGTCCCTGGTTGGGCATCGATCTTTGTCCTCGCCTCTGTGGCAATTGGTCTGAACATGCTGTTTCTTGGCATTATTGGCGAGTATATCGGTCTGATATTCGATGAAGTTAAGAATCGACCGCGATATATCGTTCATCGCCGCTTCGGCAACCAGCCGCCAACGCGAGATCTTGTCGAGCTACGAAGCAGCCAGGAGCAACTGCAGTGACCGCTAATCACCAATGGAATTCGCTGCGCGAAGACCGCACCTCCGATCTCGCGGGCCCTGTTGTTGGACGTGACAGTTCAATGTTTGGGGCGGACGTCAGCGCCAGTATCGGCAAAATGCGCGAGCGCGTCGTCGGGCGT
>NZ_JBFUKD010000983.1:0-1037 GCF_056401005.1 Microvirga sp. P4_G7
GGCAGGGTCACCTGGATACCGGAGGACGCTCGGACGATGCTGCGCCCGACAACGCGGTCGTCTCCCGCTCGTGTTGTCAACATTTTTAGACATGGTTGTCCAATTCGTCAATCGCGCCTATATAGATTTATGATGAAAGTGCACAATTATCGTGACGCTGCTGCCCCGCGCGGTCAGTTGGCCCATTCGCCCCGTGGCCAGATGGCGAAGCGCGAGTCGATCCTTGAGGCCGCAGCCTCGGTGTTCTGCCGCGAAGGTTTGTCGGGCGCCAACATCGACCTGATCGCGGCGGAAGCCGGTGTGTCCCGACAGACTGTCTACAATCATCATGGCGACAAGGAGAGTCTGTTCCTTGCGGTCGTGCGCGACATCACGGAGCGGACGAATGCAGGTGTTTTCGCAACCCTCGCCACGTTTCCCGATCAGCCAGCCGATATCGAGGCCGAGCTCATCGCCTTCGCGGTGCGTTTGAATCAGAACTGCATCTGCAACCGCGACGGAAAATTCCTGCGCAAGCTCATTCATGCGGAGGGCGAGCGGTACCCGGAGTTGTTCTCCGACTGGCGCCAGCAGGGCCCGGCCAAGACTTGGTCGGCGTTGGCGGCCCGTATCGCGCGTCTCGCGCATGGAGGCTTCCTGAACGTCGACGATCCGGACGTGGCAGCACGTCAGTTTCTCGCGCTCATCAACGCGGACCTGCAGACGATGCACATGCTGGGTGAAACGCCGACCGAGCCTGAGATCGTCCGAGCGGCCACCAATGCGGTGCGCACGTTCCTGCGCGCCTATGGTCGGCCCGATAGTGCCCTTCCCACGGCGAGCCGCGCCTGATCGTGGGCCAGCCGGGTCGCCATTCCGGCGCCATGTTCAGGGCCCCGGAATGGGTTTGTGACGCGCTGTCGCCCTAGGCGAACCAGAAGTCGCTCGCCGATAGGTTCGCCACATTGACCGTGATGTCGTTGGCGGCATCGAAATGAATGATGCTGGCGCCGACGATGGGCTGGATGTCCAGGTCCGCGAACGAATGGATGTTGTCC
>NZ_JBFUKD010000984.1:0-1036 GCF_056401005.1 Microvirga sp. P4_G7
CGAGCGAATCCCTTCGATCGTAAGGACCGCGCGGTTGTTGATGGGCGTCAACTCGTTGGGAAGCGCGTCGACCTCCAGTTCGATGACGTTCTGACCACCATGTTCGACGCGGACAGGAAATGAGAACGGCGCGTTGGTTCGAACCTGCTGTCGGGTAAACAATTGCCCGTCGCGGCGAACGACGACGATCGCGGATCCCGTCCCACCACGTTCCTGAATCTCCGCTCGAATGGTCTGCTCCTTGCCGACGATACCGAAGCGAGGCGCTTCGAGTAGCTTGATCTGCCGGTCGCGCTCGTCGGCATGTCCGGTGATGAGCGCATGAAGCGGAGCCTTGAAGCCCAGACTTTCGAGGGACGTCGGAATGTCATGGACGACACCGTCGGTCAGGAGAACGACCCCCGCGAGGCGATCGGGGGGGACGTCGGCCAATCCGTTGGACAGGGCCGTGAAAAGGCGGGTGCCGTCATCGGCTTGCCCATCCGCGGCGTCGATGAAACGTGGTTCGATATCCGCCAGGGCGCCGAATCGACGCTGTAGTTCGTCACGCACGCGATCGGTCATGCCGGCACGATCGCCAAGCGTCTGCGAGGTCGTGCGATCGACGACGACTGCGACGATGTCTTTCACCTTTTCGCGCTCTTCCTCGACGAGAGAGGGATTGGCGAGTGCGAGAAGGACAAGACCGAGCGCAAGTGCACGGACGAGGGCGACCGGGCCGCGTGTCAGGAGCGACACGATGGCGAGAAGGAGCGTCACCGCGCCGAGCAACCACAGGACATATTCGGGAACGAGCGGTGAGAAGCTGAAGGAGAACATGTGTGATCTCCTACTGCCCGAGCCGGTCGAGAAGGGCGGGAACGTGGACCTGATCGGTCTTATAGTTTCCTGTCAGCGCGTACATCATGATGTTGACGCCGCCGCGAAATGCCATCTCGCGCTGACGCGGGTCGCTGCCGACGACGGGATAGAGCGCTTCTCCCCGTTGTCCGACGGCCCATGCAGCGGCGAGGTCGTTCGACGTGATGATGATCGG
>NZ_JBFUKD010000985.1:0-1033 GCF_056401005.1 Microvirga sp. P4_G7
GATCTATCTCGGTCGCTCGCTTGCCATCGCCGTGTTCATCATGTTGCCGCCGTCTCCGGTGACGTCGATCCTCTTCGGCATCTCAATCGGTCTGTTGTGGCTTTCGACCGTGCCGCCGACTTCGTCTCTGGTGATGCTGATGTTCGGCACGCGCTACATGGCGATGCTGTACGGATTTGCGTTCTTCTCGCACCAGGTCGGCGGCTTTCTGGGCGTGTGGCTCGGCGGCGCGCTTTACGAGATCTACGGCAATTACACTCTGGTCTGGTGGCTCTCCGTGGTCCTCGGCGTGATCTCGGCGGTGATCAATCTGCCGATCCAGGAGAAGCCGGTGGACCGGCAGCCGGCGCTTCAGCCTGCGGAGTAGTTTTCAGGCGACGCCTTCGATGACGCGGCGCTGCTTGCTGATTTCGGCCGCCATGAAATCGAGAAACACGCGCACGCGCGCCGATTGGCGCAGGTCGGGATGGGTGAGCAGCCAGAAGCCGGCCGAGAATTCAGGTTCGGGCGCCGTCAGCCGCACGATGTCCGGACGCGTACTCGCGATGAAGCAAGGCAACGGTCCGATGCCAATGCCCGCTTCGACCGCCTCCGACAAGCCGAGCACGGTGTTGACCTTGTAGACGATCTTTTCAGCGGCGACGTGATCGCGCACGAAGCGTGCGGCTTTGAGGTTGGCGAGGTTGTCGCCGAGCGAAACCCAATGCCGATCGTACAAAGTCGAGACGTCGACGCGCTCGGGGTGCGGGAAGTCGACGGCGCGTCCGTAGATCGCCCACGCGATCGTCGCCACGCGACGGCCGACAAGCGTTTCCGGCGGTGCGTCTGTAGCGCGGATCGCAACATCGGCATCGCGCTTCGACAAGTTCAGCGCCTGGTTCGCCAGCACGACGTCGAGCCGCAGATCGGGGTATGTCTTGCTGAAGCGCGCGAACAGTGGTGTCAGCAGGTGGACCAGCAAGCTGTCGTTCGTGGTCACGCGCAATTCGCCGGCCGGCGAAACGGCCTGGCCCGCAAGCTTGCGCGCGAACGT
>NZ_JBFUKD010000986.1:0-1032 GCF_056401005.1 Microvirga sp. P4_G7
AGTGGGCGCCGGTCGACGACGAAGGCAACTTCCTCATCGAGGAGTTCGAGAAGCTCATTACGCCGCGCACGAAGATCGTCGCCATCACGCACATGTCGAACGTCCTCGGCACCGTGACGCCGATGAAGGAGATCATCCGGATCGCGCATGACCATGGCGTTCCGGTTCTCGTCGATGGCGCACAGGGGGCGGTTCATCTCGACGTCGACGTGCGCGATCTCGATGCGGACTTCTACGTTCTGACCGGTCACAAGGTCTACGGTCCGACCGGCATCGGCGTTCTCTACGGCAAGCGGGAATGGCTCGAGAAGATGCCGCCGTATCAGGGCGGCGGCGAGATGATCCGTGAAGTCCGGCAGGACGCCATCACCTACAACGACCCCCCGCACCGCTTCGAGGCGGGCACGCCGGCCATCATCGAGGCAGTCGGCTTGGGCGCAGCTGTGCGGTTCATGATGGAGCTCGGGCGAGACCGTATCCGTGCGCATGAGGAGGCCCTGTCGACCTATGCTCATCAGCAGCTCGGAGCCATGAATTCCCTGCGGATCATCGGCCGCGCCAAGGGCAAGGGCGGGATCATCGCATTCGAGATGAAGGGCGCCCACGCTCACGACGTCGCGACGATCATCGATCGTCAGGGCGTCGCCGTGCGTGCCGGAACCCATTGCGCCATGCCGCTGCTGGAGCGCTTCGGAACGACGTCGACCTGCCGCGCGTCGATCGGGCTCTACAACACGACCGCGGAAATCGATAAACTCGTCGAAGCCTTGCAGAAGGCGGAAACCCTGTTCGCGTGAGGATCAAGTCTGTGAACGATCAAACCCCTCCCCATGACGCAGCCCTGAAAGGGGCGCAGAACTCGCCGGGTCCCGCCCTTCCTCCGGAAGAACTCGACCGCATGACGGACGATATCGTCGCGGCCCTGAAGACTGTCTACGACCCGGAAATCCCCGTGGACATCTACGAGCTCGGGCTGATCTACCGGGTCGACATCGACGACAACCGCAACGTTGCCATCGATATGACCCTGAC
>NZ_JBFUKD010000987.1:0-1031 GCF_056401005.1 Microvirga sp. P4_G7
CAGGTGAGCCGCGCCGATGGCGGAGCCGGCGATGAAGGCTGCCAGTGTGATCAACATGCGCGTCGATCCGCCGCCCACCGTGTAGAGCGTCCCGGAGGCGCAGCCTCCGCCGAGTTGCATCCCGACGCCGAAGATGAAAGCGCCGAACACCACCGAGATCCCGGCCGGGGAAACCAGCCCGGCGACGGGTTGACCAAACAGAGTGCCGGACGCCAGGACCGGAAAGAATAAAATGCTGGCGACGGCGAGCATGACCATCTGCGCGCGCAGGCCTTCGCCGCGGCGATCTGCGATGAAAACCCGCCAGGCGGACGTGAAGCCGAAGGCGGCGTGATAGAGCACCAGTCCGAGCGCCGCCCCGAGAACGTAGAGGGCGGCCTGACGGGGGTTGACGATCGATCCGACGATCGCGGCGCCCGCGAGAATGGCGAAGCCTGCGATAAGGGACGCGGGCACGTTGATTCCGGGCCCTGAACGAGCACGGATCGGGGCCGAGGAGACGGCGGCGGAGCCCGACATCTGTCTTCCTTCCTTCGATTGCCTGAAAACGGACTGGCGGGCGACATACGCGCCTTGCCATCTCAAATGTGCTTTTTCTAAACACACGTCAAGGGATGCTGAATTGCTATATTTGCATACAGGTTATGTGATTTACTGCCTGCGAATGGCGCGGTATGGGCTAAGGGGCAGTTCCAGACAGCCGAACCGACACCCCACGAAAGCCCTCCGATGATCATCAAGTCCGACGTTCTGGCCGCCATCGGCAACACGCCTCTCATCAAGCTTCGTCGTGCATCGGAACTGACTGGATGCACGATCCTCGGCAAAGCGGAGTTCATGAATCCGGGTCAGTCCGTGAAGGATCGGGCGGCTCTGTTCATCATCCGCGACGCGATGGCTCGTGGTGCCCTGAAGCCTGGCGGCGTCATTGTCGAGGGCACGGCGGGAAACACGGGCATCGGTCTCGCTCTGGTCGGAAATGCTCTCGGCTTTCGCACCATCATCGTCATTCCGAATACGCAGAGCCAGGA
>NZ_JBFUKD010000988.1:0-1030 GCF_056401005.1 Microvirga sp. P4_G7
TCGCGATTCCGAGCTCCTTCGCCGCGCGCAGGATGCGCAATGCGATTTCACCCCGATTGGCGATGAGGATCTTATCGAACATCTTCATCACTCGATGACGATCAACGGCTCGCCATATTCGACCGGCGTACCGTCTTCGACGTGGATGGCGGTGACCGTTCCGGCCCGCGGCGCTGTGATCTCGTTGAAGGTCTTCATCGCTTCGATGAGGAGAACCTTGTCACCGGCCTGAACCTTCGATCCGATCTCAACGAACGGCTTTGCCTCTGGCGAGGGACGCAGGTACGCGGTGCCGACCATCGGCGACAGAACGGCGCCGGGATGGACGCTCGCGGCCTTGGCGGGCACGTCGGCGGCGACCGGCGGGGGAGCGACGACCGGGGCGGGGCCCGGTGCAGGCGCGGCGTACGAGGCCGGTGCATAAGGCATCGTCAGTTGAGCTGCTGCCGTGCGCGCCACGCGAATACGCAGATCGCCCTTTTCCACCTCGATCTCGGTGAGATCCGTGTCCGCAATCAGCGTAGCCAGCTCGCGAACGAGATCGGGATCGAAAGGATTGTCTTTAGCCATGGGGCTGCCTCTGTCTGTGAGGAATCAGTGTTTCGAAGGCTGCTTCGAGCGCGCCCGTTCCGTCAGGACCTGATGAGCCGCATCGAACCCGAGCAGATAGCTCATTGGCCCGAAACCGCAAATCACGCCGACGCAGACCGGGGCGATCAACGAGCGATGACGAAAGCCTTCGCGTGCATGAACATTCGAGAGATGGATTTCGATCGCCGGGGCTCCGCAGCCTGCGATGGCATCGCGAAGGGCGATCGACGTGTGGGTATAAGCGCCGGCATTGATGACGATGCCTGCCTCCTTCAGCCCTGCCTCCTGGATCCAATCGACCAGCTGTCCCTCGTGGTTGGACTGGCGGAAGACCAACGCGGTCCCTGATTTCTCAGCCCGCTCTTGGACGAGCTTCTCGATCTCGGCAAGCGTGACGCTTCCGTAGATATTCGGCTCGCGGCGGCCCAACATATTCAGG
>NZ_JBFUKD010000989.1:0-1022 GCF_056401005.1 Microvirga sp. P4_G7
GTATTCGAGACGGCCGATGTTTCGCCGAGCTTCGAAGAGGAAGTGGTCGTCAGGCACGGCGCGCGGCGTGTGCTCCTGACCACGAAGATGCCACTGCGCGACGCGTCGCAGAATGTCATAAGCGTGCTGACGAGCTCGGTGGACATCACCGAGCGCAAGGAGACCGAGGGCCTGCTTCGTCACATGGCGTTGCACGACTCGCTTACCGATCTGCCCAACCGAACGATGCTCTACGAAAGCCTGCAGGCCGAGATCTCGGGCGACAAGGGAACCTTCGCGCTTCACCTCATCGATCTCGACCGGTTCAAATCGATCAACGACGCGTTCGGCCATGCCAGCGGCGATCGGCTGCTGCAGAGCGTGACCGCACGGTTGAACGAGTTTGCCAACGAGAACGTCATGGTCGCGCGGCTCTCCGGCGACGAGTTCGCGATTCTGCAGTCGAATATTCACCATCAGGACGATGCGGAGAGCCTCGCGCGCGACGTCATCGTCGCGCTGTCGGCACCATTCCTTTGCCACGAACAGGAAATCGCAATCGGCAGCAGCATCGGCATCGTGATGGGCCAACGCGACGCGACGGACGCGGAACGACTGCTGAAATACGCCGATCTCGCCATGTACCGCGCCAAGTCGGACGGCCGAAATATCTTCCGCTTCTTCACACCCGAGATGGATGTCGGCTCGCGCAACAACCTGATCTTGGAAGCCGATCTTCGCAAGGCCCTGGGGCGCGATCAACTGGTGCTCTATTACCAGCCGCAGATTGATTTGCGGTCCGGTCGCATCATCGGCGTGGAGGCGCTCCTACGATGGGCGAGACCCGTCGCTGGATTGACGGCGCCCGACGCCTTCCTGCGCATTGCGGAAGAGAGCGGTCTGATCGCCGAGATCGGCGAATGGGCGCTGCGAGAAGCGTGCTCACAGGGAATGGTGTGGCAGCAGCTCGGCTATCCGTTGCGCATCGCCGTCAACCTCTCGCCGGTTCAGTTCCTGCGGCAGGATCTTGTCCACCTTGTGAC
>NZ_JBFUKD010000990.1:0-1015 GCF_056401005.1 Microvirga sp. P4_G7
TGCAAAGACCGTGAAATCATGCGGCACGATCCGCACCTGCTGATCGAAGGCTGCCTCATCGCGTCCTTCGCGATGAACGCGAATGCCGGGTACATCTACATCCGGGGTGAGTACATCGCCGAGAAGCATGCCCTGCAGGCGGCGATCGACGAGGCCTATGAGGCTAAGCTCATCGGTAAGGACAACATCCACGGCTATCCCTTCGACCTCTACCTGCATCACGGCGCGGGCGCCTATATCTGCGGCGAAGAGACGGCTTTGCTGGAGAGCCTCGAAGGCAAGAAGGGCATGCCGCGGCTGAAGCCGCCGTTCCCGGCCAATATGGGCCTCTACGGCTGCCCGACGACAGTCAACAACGTCGAGTCGATCGCAGTTGCCGGCACCATCCTGCGTCGTGGCGCATCGTGGTTCTCGAGCATCGGGCGTCCCAACAACGTCGGCACCAAGCTGTTTTGCGTCTCCGGTCACGTGAACAAGCCGTGCAACGTGGAAGAGGCCATGGGCATCACCTTCCGCGAGCTGATCGAGGAACATTGCGGCGGCATTCGCGGCGGTTGGGACAACCTGCTCGCGGTGATCCCGGGCGGATCGTCGGTGCCGTGCGTTCCGGCCGATCAGATCATCGACGCGTATATGGATTTCGATACCCTGCGCAATCTGCGTTCGGGTCTCGGGACCGCAGCGGTGATCGTCATGGACAAGTCGACCGACATCGTCCGCGCGATCGCCCGCATCTCGTATTTCTACAAGCATGAGAGCTGCGGCCAGTGCACGCCGTGTCGCGAAGGCACGGGCTGGATGTGGCGCGTGCTGAACCGCATGGCGGAAGGTCGCGCCCAGAAGCGCGAGATCGACATGCTGCTCGAAGTCTCGACCCAGATCGAAGGTCACACCATCTGCGCGCTCGGCGATGCGGCGGCGTGGCCGGTTCAGGGCCTCATCCGGCATTTCCGGCATGAGATCGAAAAACGCATCGACGACTATGCGGCAAACCCGCATTCCGATTCCGTGATGA
>NZ_JBFUKD010000991.1:0-1014 GCF_056401005.1 Microvirga sp. P4_G7
GGTCGACGGCAATGTCGACCTTCGCGCCATTCTTGTTGCCGACACGTTCGCCGATGAAGAGCATCGGCGCCTCATCGCGCTCGCCCTCCCCGATGACGACGGTGCCGTCGATCGGAAGTTTGTTCAATTCGCGACGCATGGCGTCGACGGCAGCCTGGTCCGCGGCCTTCTCGTTTCCGCGCCCCCGCAGTCTCGCCGAGGCGACGGCCGCCCGTTCGGTCACACGCACGAGTTCCAGCGTGAGAATGCGTTCGATGACCTGGCCTGGTTGGACTGTGATGGCTTGCGACATTGAGATTGCGGCTCCCTTGAACTGTTTCGTCGTTCGGCTGAACGGTGTCTATTCTCGTTCGATACGGATGACTTGGGGCGGTTCTGCGATGAGACCATCCCTCGAGATTCTATCAACAGCCGACCGGATAGAGGATTCGGTCGCTGCGTAAGTGATCAGCACCAGTGACACGGGCGCACCAGAGCGCCCGTGCGGATCTCTCGTCGCTGCGACTTCCGACCGTTTTTGAAGAATGCTTTCGAGCGAAATATCCGCCTCGGCCATCCTGGTCGCCACACCGGCGGCGATCCCCGGGCGGTCATGGACCGTGAGGCGAATGTAATATCCGCCTTCGTGACGTTGGACCGGTGTCCTTGGCGCCTTGACGAGTTGATGCGTGTGGCGGCCGAAGGGGGCGTTCTTGCAACCGCGAGCGACATCCACCAGATCCGCGACGACCGCCGAGGCCGTTGCGTCTCCGCCGGCTCCTGGCCCGATGAGCGTGAGTTCCTTCACGGCATCGGCGTCGATCGTCACAGCGTTGGTGACCCCCATGACCTGAGCGATGGCCGAGGATTTTGGCACCATCGTCGGGTGAACGCGCTGCTCGATCCCGGCCTTCGTACGTTCGGCGACGCCCAGCAGCTTGATGCGAAAGCCGAGCTCGTCAGCCATCTTCAAGTCGAGCGGGGTTATCGAGGAAATGCCTTCGACATAGACGGCGTCGGCATCGACTTGGGTTC
>NZ_JBFUKD010000992.1:0-1013 GCF_056401005.1 Microvirga sp. P4_G7
CACCCAGACCCTCATTGTGATAGATATTGGTCTGGATCTTCGTCGTGTCGTTGGACAACGCTTCGAAGTCGATTTCGTCGTGGTTTGCGGCCGGACCGGCGAATGTGAAGAATCCGCCTATGATACCCCGTTGGTCCTGCACGTATCGTGCCTTCGCCTCGAAGGCGATACCGCCGTTAGCGACATCGAACAGCTGCTTGGTGATCGCTTCCGATCCTAGGAACGTCGGGTTTTTCGGATCCCCGGTTGGGTTGAAGGTGTCGAGGCGAAGGTGCAGAACGCCACCCGACGCCGACGGAAGTTCCTGTCGCTGCTGCGTGTTGCCGTAAAACGATCCACCTTTCGACCACTCGTTGTAAGTCCACTTGGACGCATCGATCCTTCCATTCGTCGAAAAATTATCAACGAAGAGGGTCTTCGTTGCGCCGATCCCATTAGTCATCGTCGATCTCCGTGCCGCCAAATCGACGGCGGTGTGGTGCTTCAGACAAGGCACGCCAACGTATGCCGGTAAAAGGACTCATCCGATAAATGGACAAGTTTCAGAACGGAAATGGATGCTTCAACAGCCTGAGTTAGGCGGTGGGGTGAACGCGGGAAGTGTGATGGCTTCGCGGCGTCCATTGAAGTCAAGCGCCTCGGCAAGGTTGCGCGCAGTGCGATCGCGCGCCGTCATCGGCTCAAGCCCCCAACGCCATTCGATCATTCGCAAAATCGAGCAATGCTCATAAGGTCCCGCCTTTTCGATCTTGCGGGGTGCGAAAGGCCCCATCGCGATCGCGGGGACGCGAAAACCAAGTCGCTTGAGATCAGGGAATGGCCCCGTGCCGGTCTGTTCCGTGTCGTCTTCGCAGGGTGGCGGAACCACATGGTCGAAGAATCCACCGTGTTCGTCGAAGTTGAGCACAAACACCATGCGGCCCCATTGGGGACTGTCCTTCATAGCGTTATAGACTTGCGCGAGAAAACCTTCGGATACCAGCACGTTCCCACGATGGTGATAGTCGTTGGAT
>NZ_JBFUKD010000993.1:0-1011 GCF_056401005.1 Microvirga sp. P4_G7
AAATCCTGCTGCAGCCACGCGAATTCCGTCTGCTCGAATATCTCATGAAGAACGCCGGGCAGGTCGTGACGCGCACGATGCTGCTCGAGCATGTCTGGGATTATCATTTCGATCCCCAGACCAACGTGATCGACGTTCACGTGTCGCGCCTGCGTTCGAAGGTCGACAAGGGCTTCGATCGGCCGCTCATTCACACGATCCGCGGTGCGGGCTACATGGTCCGCGTCGGCGGCGAGGGAATGAAGGTCGATGTGGCGTAGCGTTTGCAAATCGGCGGGCAGGGGACCCGAATGACGGCGCTCGGAAAACTCATCCGGACGACCGCGTTCAAACTGTCGCTGGCCTATCTCATCATCTTCACGATCTTTGCCTTCGTCGCGCTCGCCTACGTGGCGTGGAACGCGCAACGCGTTCTCGACGATCAGTTCGTCTCTACCATTCAGGCGGAGATCAGCGGTCTGGCCGATCAATACCGCGTCGGCGGGTTGCGCCGACTGGTCAATGTCGTCGACCGCCGTTCGCGCACGCCCGGAGCCTCGCTCTACCTCGTCACCACCGATACGGGCGAASGCATCGCCGGCAATATCGGGGCGCTGCCGCCGGGCGTCATCGATCAGGCGGGACAATTCGAGACGGACTACGCGCGCACCGACGAGCCCAACGCCGCGACGGGCCATGCGATCGTGCGGGTCTACCTCCTGCCGGGTGGATTTCGCCTCATGGTCGGCCGCGACGTCGAGGAACGCTCGCGTTTGCGCGACGCAATCCAGCGCGCCTTTGCATATTCGCTTGTTCTGATCGTTCTGCTCGGCTGCGCGGGCGGTTGGTTCATCACCAAACGCGTCCTCAAACGCGTCGACGAGATGACCGATACGACGCAGGTCATCATGGCGGGCGACCTCGATGGGCGTTTGCGCGTCGAGGGCACCGGTGACGAGCTCGATCGATTGGCAAAAAACCTCAACATGATGCTCGACCGCATCGGCGTGCTGATGAAGGGCATGCAGGAGG
>NZ_JBFUKD010000994.1:0-1011 GCF_056401005.1 Microvirga sp. P4_G7
GAGCGAAACCACAGCCCCATGGAGACGATGTCGTAGACCGAAACCGGAAAAGAACGGTCGATCTCGGCGGCCTGCGGCAGATAGGCGATGCGGTCCCGCGCATCGCGCGACAATTCGATCTGCCCGCCCAATGGCCGCAAGGTCCCGACGATCCCTTTGAGAAGCGTGGATTTTCCCGCGCCGTTCGGTCCCACGACAGCCATCAGGCTCCCGGAGGCGATTTCCCCGGTCAGATGATGCACCGCCGGGCGGCGGTCGTAGCCGAGGGTGAGGCCCTCGAAACGGATCGTGGTCTTCTTCATGGCGCGCCCTGACCCAACACAGCGAACACCAGGAGCCACAGCACGCCGAGCGCCAGCGCCAAGCCGATCAGCCGTTGCCAAGCTGAAAGGCGAAGCAACGAAAAGGTCGGCGCCATCGCGATGGCGCGATGAGGGTGATGAGGGTGATGATGATGCGCGTGGCCGTGATCCCCATGGGAGTGCTCTCCATGGTGGTGTCCGGCTACGTTCGCGTGGTGCCCGTCCTGTGACATGCGTCTCTTTTAGCCTCCCGCGCAGGAGGCGTACAGTATTTTATACGCATCTCAGGATTGTATTTTCGGAGGGGTCAAATCAATCTCAGGTCGTGGGGTGATACTGGTAGAGCCACGTCTCGCTCAAAACCTCGTCGCCGTTGCGGAGGTAACACCGGAGCTCTACCGGGTCCATTCCGACGGCAGTGAGGTCGAACTGCGTGCGCCAATGGCCGGGGACGTCGTCGGGGACGGCTTCCGTGAGAATATTGGAGAACTCCCCACGGGAGGCGGTGAGCACCGGACGGGGGATCGTGCCGGCCGGCAGCCGGGTGAGCGGTTCGCCGAGGAACTCGATCATGAACTTGCGAACGCCCCTGGGACGCGCGGTCCCAGCCTGGCCGCCATTGCCGAAGCGGGTGGCGACGCAGCGCGCCAAGGGCGTCGGGAAGGGCTCTTCGGCCGACCAGTGCATGCGATATCGGAACGTGATTCTC
>NZ_JBFUKD010000995.1:0-1005 GCF_056401005.1 Microvirga sp. P4_G7
ATGCCTCGGTTGCCGATGCGATCATTCAGGTGTCGCTCGAACAGGTGCGCCAGGCCTTCGAAGCGGAGCACGGCGCCGTTCCAGGTGCGAAGCTCGCGGTGCTCGGCCTCGGTCGTCTCGGTTCTCGCGAGCTGACGGCGGGCTCTGATCTCGATCTCGTGGTCATCTATGATTTCGATGAGAACCATCGCGAAAGCACCGGCCCGCGCAAGCTCGATGTCGTCGTATATTTCACGCGGCTCACGCAGCGCCTGGTGGCGGCGCTGACGGTGCCGACACGACGGGGTTTGCTGTACGAGGTGGACTTGCGCTTGCGCCCGCAGGGCGGAAAAGGCCCGGTCGCCTCACAGTTTCGCGGCTTTCTCGACTACCAGACGAGCGAGGCCGATCTGTGGGAGCACATGGCGCTGACGCGCGCGCGTTCGATCGCAGCGGATGGCGATTTCGGCACGCGCGTCGAGAACGCCGTGCGCGACATCATTCGGATCAAGCGTGAACCGAAGCGCGTCTTCAAGGAGGTTCGCGCGATGCGCGAACTCATCGCGCAAGAAAAAGGCGATGCCGATCCGTGGGATCTCAAGCTCGCGCGCGGGGGGCTGACGGATCTCGATTTCATCGCGCAGGCTCTCGCGCTCGCCCACGGCGCGGAGATTCCGGATCTGGTCGGTCACGGGACGGAGGAAACCTTCGCCAGGGCCGCCGAGTCCGGCCTTCTCGCGCAGGACGACAGGCGGACACTGATCGAGGCGCACCAATTCCTCAACGCGATCTTCCAATGGCAACGCCTAGCGATCGACGGAAAGTTCGATGGCGAGCAGGTGCCGAAAGCCATTCTGCGACGGCTCGCGACAGTCGCAGGTCAACCCACCATCCAAGCCCTGCGCGATCGACTTGATGAGATCCTGACGCAGGTGCAAGGAGTCTCGGCGACCGTCATGAAAGGTTGAGTCGCACGCGTGGTTTGGAAATAATAACAAGTAATGTGTGATTATAGTTCATTTATCA
>NZ_JBFUKD010000996.1:0-1002 GCF_056401005.1 Microvirga sp. P4_G7
GCAACATAGTGCTCAGCCGCCTGCTCGGCGTGATCCTGGCAGGGCTTGCGGTTCAGTTCATCATCAACGGAGTCACCGCTATCGTCAGTGGGACGCAATGAGCATTGATTTCACGAGTTACGCCGCATCGTGAAGGAGTCGTAGAACGCCGGCCGGATCGTGATCGATAATCTTCAGATACGCGCGCAGACCTGCGATCGGCCGAGATCTGCCCTGTTCCCAGTCGCGGATTTGATGGATTGTGAAGCCGTAGATCGATGCGAAATCTTCCTGAGACAGCTTCGTCTTCTGACGGATGGCTTTCACGTCGACTTCCGCGGACACATGCACACGAGCCGGCGAAAGCTCCTCGCGTGCAATCGCCACAGCCTCGTTCGCCGCTTCGATTAGCCTCTTTCCATATCTGCTCATCGCTCACTTCCGAATGTCTGCACTCTCCGTTTGACCGATGCCCGCCATTCATCCGCGAGACCGCTGAGAATGCTCTTCAGCTCGTTGCGCTCTGCCTGAGACAGGTTGACCTTCTCACCCTTGGCATAGACGTCCAGCAAAAAGACAGGAATGTCCTCGGCGGCATAGAATGTAATGACTCGATACCCGCCACTTTTTCCTCTGCCGGGAGCAGCAAAGCGAACCTTTCGCGCGCCGCCTGTCCCTTGCATAAGATCGCCCGACGAGGGTTTGCTGGCAATCAGCTTGATGATGTCGGACCGATCGGTTTCCGACAGGCCGAGATTATCCGCCGCACGCCTGAACGCGTGGGTTTCGATCACGGTCTGCATGGACCAAAAATACGTGAATTACGTAGTTTGTCAATGGCCTTATAACGTTTCGAGCAACCGCCTCATCAGCGCCTGGCGGGGGGCGATCGACGAGATCAAGCCGTATTCTTGCAGGGTGTGCGCGCCGTCGCCGTCGATGCCGAGGCCGTCGAGGGTCGCTGTGCCGAGGGCAGCGGTGAAATTCCCATCCGATCCACCGCCGACGCGGGGCGCGGAGATC
>NZ_JBFUKD010000997.1:0-1002 GCF_056401005.1 Microvirga sp. P4_G7
CATGTAACCTCACGTGACACACGAAACGCCTGCACGAACCGCGTGCGGGAACGCGGAACGGCGGCGTCCGAGAGGGAGAACTTTGAGTGGCGGCCAAGTTTCCGACCCTGTCTCTTCGGATGCGGCTCTTCGTTCTCACTGCCGTCGCCTTGGCCCCGGCCCTGATCATCCTCGTCTATAACGAGATTTCGTTACGGCGCAGCCGCGAGGCCGAGGTCCACGAACTGGCGCTTCGGTTCGGTCAGTTGGCGGCGCTGGAGATGGAAAGCATTGTCGGTGGCACGGAGGGATTGCTGCGCGCCGTCGCCCGCGCGCCGGTCGTGCGATCTTTCGAGGCCGAGGCCTGCGCAGTGTATCTCGTCGACATTCTGGCTCAGGCGCCGCACCTGAACTCGATCGCGGCTATCGACACTCATGGGGACCTGCGCTGCCGATCGCAAACGCCGACGCGCGCCCCGCGTTTGGACGACCGTGAGTATTTCAAGCGCGTTCTGAAAACCGGCAGCTTCGTCGTCGGCGAGTACATGATCAGCCGCTTTTCCGGAAAGCCGGCCTTGCCGCTCGCGACGCCGATCCAAGACAATGAAGGCGCGGTGATCGGTGTACTCGTGGGAGCGCTCGACCTCGACTGGCTCGGTCGAAGGCTCGGTGAAAGGGATCTCACCGGCGGAAGCGCTCTGACGATCGCAGACCGGAACGGCGTCATCATCGCGCGCGAACCCTTTCCGGAGCGGTTCATCGGGACGAAGATACCCGAAGCGTTCCTTCCGCTGGTCAACGCGGCCTCTCCGGGAACCCGGGAGGTCACGAGCCAGGACGGCACACGCCGCATCATCGGGTACATTCCCGCCTCGACACGGTCGAACGGGTTCTATGTCAGCGCGGGGCTCTCGCGCGATGAGGCGTTCGCGCCTATCGAACGCGCCACGCGCCGTGGCGCGGGACTTGCGATCGTCGGTGCTTTGATCGCGTTTCTGTCGGCATGGTTCATTGGCCGTAGCG
>NZ_JBFUKD010000998.1:0-1001 GCF_056401005.1 Microvirga sp. P4_G7
ACGAAATCGCTTGGAAGGCGCTTGAACAGGAGGGCATACGCCCCGGTTCGTCAACATGGGTGGGATCGGCTACATTGGAATTGAGCCCGACGCGGGAGACCGAGCAGGAGGGCAGTTATCGTGAGGCGTCGAACTGGATTGACTCACCGGCAGCGCGAACTTCTCGACCTTAGCGTGGCGTACTCTGGTAAGAACATCGCGCCAACGTTCCAGGAGATGAGGGCCGGCCTGGGTCTTAAGAGCAATTCCGGGATTTACCGTCTTGTGAATGGCCTCGAAGAGCGAGGGTATGTGACTCACCGCTCAAAACGGGCGAGGTTTATAGAGCTCGTGGGAGGCAGAGACCCGAATCAACCATTGAACGAGGGGTTTACAAGATTCACCAGGAGGGCATTGCTTGATCGGGCTCTCCTAGAAATCTGCCGTCTATCGAGGTCGCCTCCCACAGAAATTGTCACCGCAGCGCTATCAGATTACATTCTTGAGCCTACAGGAGCTTGACAGCGCCCCATCTCGCCCGGCTACTTCACCATACGGGAACGTCCAGCAGTCCGCTGCATTGACCAGGCAGGTCCAGTCATGAGCGAAACCACTATGACCGTCTCCGATGATATCGAGTCTCGGCGCCGGGCGCGTTACGTTCCGCCGAAAGACGCGCAACCATTGTCGCTCAAGGCTTTGCTGGCATCTCTAAACCGCCCCGCGATGGCCGCGAAGCAGTATGATCTTTTGAGATCTGCTTCGGATAAGACGTCAGACGTCCCGGTCTTCTGCGCGGGTGACGTCAGTATCTTAAAGGCGCCTTGCGTTTCGATTGTTGGCACCCGAGAGGTGAGCACGGAGGGCAGGCAGCGCGCAGGGCGGCTTGCCCGAGAGCTCGCTAGAGACGGCATTACCGTCGTGAGCGGACTGGCGAAGGGCGTTGATACGGCTGCCCTGACGAGCGCAATCGACAATGGTGGAAAAGTCGCGGCTGTAATCGGGACACCCCTAAACAAGGC
>NZ_JBFUKD010000999.1:0-1001 GCF_056401005.1 Microvirga sp. P4_G7
ACACTGTCCCCATCTGAGAGAACATGTGAGAGTTGGTCTTCCGGATTCACTGGACCGCGACTGACAGGTACTGAATTCGCTCATTCTGAAACCGCTGCGTTGTCGCGAGAACGTCGATTGACGGACATGCATTTCGCCGTGCGTCACATTCCTCGGATCTATCGCTTTCGATTGAGGAGACGCCCTTCGAACGACCAGGGGGACGAGAAGGCGGTGTGTCGAAAGACACCCGTTGCAAGACGGTTCAGTTCGAGCGAATGCGTCGTCGCTCGATCTCGTCGACGCCGACACGCTCGACTATTGCTCTGTGGAGTCCGGCGCGTCGCCGCGTTCGGTTTGCGCACGATTGTCACGCAAGAAATAGACGATCGAGGTTCGCCCGGACATCCTCACGCCGCCTCGTCCGTCTTCTCCCCGCGAGCAACGACGTGCAGTGCTCCGTCCGGCAGCGGCCGTTGCAAACCGCTCGCTTCGCTCCATGACGCTCGCATCCAAACCTCCACCTCCTCGCCTGTGGTGAGGATCACAGGCATCGCTTTGGGATGGATCGCCCCGACCTCCTTGTTGGGTGGACATGTCAGAACGGCATAGAGGTTGTTGGTCGTCTCGCCCTCCTTCAGCTTTCGAATCGAGGTCCAGGGAGTCCAGATCCCGGCGAAGAAAGCCAACGGCCTGAGCTCGTCGAAGGCGAACCAAACCGGGGGTCGGGACCCGTCCGGCAGGACCTCGTTCTCGGAGAAACTCGAAAACGGCACCACGCAGCGGTTCTCGACGCCGAGCCAGCGCCGCCAGTGAGGCGACGACGTGTTTCGGACATTGGTGACCCCCGGATCGGTCTTCTTGCCCTGCAGCGCGATCGCAGGCGACGGCATGCCCCATCGCATCATGGTGAGTTCGCGTTCGCCGTCCACGTCCCGGACCACCGGCGCCATGTAATCAGGATAAATCCCAGGAAACGTCGGCATGTTGCCGGTCGTGTCGCGCATGGCCCTTGCGAGATG
>NZ_JBFUKD010001000.1:0-1000 GCF_056401005.1 Microvirga sp. P4_G7
GCCGGAGAATGCCGACGTCCAAGGCAAGACCTACGCCGAAGTGATGGCTTTGGGTCGCCCGCCGGAGATCCAGCATCAGTTCTTCCGTCAAGGACGGCAGGAGGACGGCGCACGGAGCTTCGAGGCTCGTCTCGGCGACGGCCGTTGGCTGCAGATGAACGAACGCCGGACCAAGGACGGCGGTTGCGTGTCGGTGGGCACGGACATCACCGCGCTGAAGCGGCACGAGCACCGCCTCGTCGAATCCGAAAAGGAACTGATCGCCTCGGTGCTGGACCTGAAGCAATCGCGCCAGAAGCTCGAAGCGCAGACGATCCAGCTCGCCGATCTCGCGGAGCGCTACCTCGATCAGAAGGCTCAGGCGGAAAGCGCAAACCGCGCCAAGTCGGAATTTCTGGCCAACATGAGCCATGAGTTGCGCACGCCGCTCAACGCGATCATCGGCTTTGCCGAAGTGATGCAAAGCGGGATCTTCGGAACACTCGGCTCGGACAAATACGAAGAATACTGCACGGACATCCGCTCCAGCGGCGAATATCTCCTCTCGGTCATCAACGACATTCTCGACATGTCGCGCATCGAAGCGGGTCGCACGACGCTGACGAAGCAGCCTGTCCAAGTGAACGGCGCCATTCATCGGGCCCTCAAGCTGGTGGGTGAGCAGATCCGCGGCAAGGATCTCGCGATCACCGTCGACGTGGATCCGGACGACATCGACGTTCTCGCCGACGAGAGAAGCCTGCATCAGATCCTCGTCAATCTGTTGCAGAATGCGACGAAGTTCACGAAGGACGGCGGCTGCATCACGGTGCGGACCCGTCCGGCCGGCAACGCGATCAACATCTATGTCGAGGACAACGGCATCGGCATCCCTGCCTACGCTCTGCAGAAGCTGGGACGGCCATTCGAACAGGTCGAGACGGAGTTCTCCAAGAGCTACAAGGGTTCGGGTCTCGGTCTCGCCATTGCCCGCTCCCTCGCTGAGCTCCACGGCGGTTCG
>NZ_JBFUKD010001001.1:0-996 GCF_056401005.1 Microvirga sp. P4_G7
GCCCACTTCAAAGGCGAAGGAGGGGCGTCCGGAAGTGATGATCCACCCGCAGGACGCCGAGAGTTACGGCATCGGCGATGGTGACTGGGTCAAGTTGATCAACGGCCGTGGCGAAGTCTTTCTCCGCGCGAAACGGTACGACGGCGTGAGGCGTGGTGTCTTGATTGCGGAATCGGTCTGGCCGAACGCCGCACATCCCTTCGGGCGGGGCATCAACACGCTGACGGGCGCGGACGCCGTCGCTCCTTACGGAGGGGCAGCCTTCCACGACAACCGGGTCGCGCTCGTCAAGGAAGAGCCGGCTTTCGAAGCGTAGTACATCTGGCGGCGCGACCGCCTTTCGCCTCCATGATCGGGTGGCGCCGTACACGAAGCCTTAATCCTATCGTCACTCGGGTCTTGACGCCTGCCGGACGGCCCTATCCTTAACAATGTAGGTCTTTTTCCTGGAGTGATCTCATGACGTCCGTTCTTCGCGCGATGCTGGCCGCCCTCGCCGTCGCCGCCTCCGCCACCATGGCTCTCGCATCCGCGTCGAACACGCCGACCATGTACGACGTGGATCCGGCGCTGAAGACCGAGACGATGGGTCAATTGACCGCGCGCGTCCGCAAGGCCTGCACCGTCACGCAAGCCAAAGTCCAGAATGCGAGCGAATCCTCTTTCGGTCGCAAGTGCGATTGCTACGCGAGCAGCACGATGCGCTCCCTGAGCGCCGAAGAAGTGCAAGCGTACCGCGACACCGGCGTCTTCAACGAGACCGCACGCGCCAAGGCACTCGGAGCCCTCGACGCCTGCAAACTGCAGCGGCCGAACTAGCTCGCGCAGCCCCGCACAGAGGGATATTGGCTGTATCCTGGGGTCCCAGCCTCATCCCGAAACCACACAGCCTCATCCTGAGGAGCGACGCAGTCGCGTCTCGAAGGACGAGGCGTCCCCAGCTGTCTTCTGGAGGATCCTTCGAGACGCCGCTTCGCGGCTCCTCAGGATGAGGGG
>NZ_JBFUKD010001002.1:0-994 GCF_056401005.1 Microvirga sp. P4_G7
CATCGGGGGCAAGGGCACGAGCTATTCAGGCTCGGCGCCGGACGGCAAAAGCTGGTTCGATGTCTTCAAGGATCGAATCGAACGGCCGGTCGACTGGTCGCGCGTCCATTTCGTCGGCAGCGTTCCGTACAACCAGTTCGTCCGCGTTCTGCAGATCTCCTCGGCTCATATCTATATGACCTATCCCTTCGTGCTATCCTGGTCGTTGATCGAGGCCATGGCGCTCGAATGCCGGATCGTGGCCTCGGATACGGAACCGGTCCGGGAGGTGATCAAGGATGGCGTCAACGGCCGCCTTTTCCCCTTCTTCGACGAAAAGGCATTGGCCGAGAGGGTGCGCGAAACGCTCATGGAGAAGGAGCGCTCCACCGAGATGGCGAAGGAGGCCCGCCGCCAGGCCCTCGCGAAGTATGATTACACCACCGCCTGCCTGCCCCGCTGGCGGGAGTTCCTCGGCGTTCCCGCCCCTCAAACGTCCGAAAAGGGGAGCCGGGCGGCCGCGCGATAAACGTTCAAATGTCCCGAGCGCGGCTATTCGAAAGTTGCGGCGTCCCGATCCTTGCGGTAAACGCGACCTCAAACCACGACGCTTAACCAGGGCATGAAAATGGCCAATACGCATAACGCCACGGACTCGACCTACCATCCGGCCATGGATGAGGCCGCTCACGAGGCGACCTATAGCGGTTTCATCACTTTCGTCGAAATCGCCACCATCGTCGTCCTCTGCCACGTCCTGGCGCTGGCGGTCGGCGGCATCAAGCATGCGTGGCTGACGGCCATCGTCGGTGTCGCTCTGTCGCTGATTGCGGGTGCCATCGGCGCCAAATCGCCGGCCATCGGCATGCGCGCGCCGATCGCGGTGGCGCTGCTTTTGGTTCTGGCTCTCATCTTCTACTAGAGCATCAAGAATCAACTAACGGACTACAATCTGAGGCGTCTGACGGTCGCCGAACGCGGGGGTGTGCATGCGATTAGCCGTTCTCTCCGAAAC
>NZ_JBFUKD010001003.1:0-993 GCF_056401005.1 Microvirga sp. P4_G7
GTTTGACAGCACCCCAACCCAAAGTTGCGTAGATGTAACACTTGGGGAGAAAGACCTCGCCGCAAGGGAATGACGGTGGAAGTCTAGGTATTTTCTCATAATAATCCGGCGCTGGGCCTGGATGTTCTGTGTGCCTCTACGCAAACGAGGAGGCGATCATGCGGCAGGCGCATCTGAGGCGAACAGCCCTTTTGAGCGCAGTCGCGCTGCCCTCCTCCGCCCTTTCCGGCAACGCCACTCTCACAGCTTTCTCGCTCGTATTGAGCTTGAGCCTTGCAGGCACCTCGATTCCGGCCTTTGCGGCTTGTCTTCCCGGTCCCACCAYGACCTGCAGCGCTCCTGGCGGCGTCGGCGTTCCTGGACGCACCGGCGATGGCGGCGCCGGCAATGGCGACGGGGGTGGTGCCAGTCGGATTGGTGGCGGCGGTGTCAATGAAGTGTTCGCAGGCGATCCTGCTTTGAACGGCGTAGGCGGCCGGGGAGCAAACGGTGAAGGCGTTGGAGGCGCCGGTGGCCTCACGGGCTTCAGTTCAGCAGGCCCGTTCACAGTGCTTGGAAACGTCGACGGGGGAGCAGGATCGGCGGGACCGGATGGCCTCAATTTGGCCAACGGCGGCGGTGGCGGAGGGGCCGGGATCCATTCCAGCAGTTCGAATATGACGATCAATGGAGGCGGCTCGGCGATCGGGGGCGCTGGCGGCGGCGGCGGCATCGGGACCGGTGGCGCCGTCTCCAATGGAGGCGGTGGCGGCGGCGGCGGTGCCGGCACCATTTCCACGCCGGCGGGCGCCGTGGTGTTGAACGCGGGCGCGATCCGAGGCGGTAATGGTGGATCCGGGGGCAATGGCGGATTTGGCGGCGGGGGCGGTGGTGGTGGCGATGGCCTGCTGGTGCTGGGGGCCGGTTCTACGATCATAAACAATGCCTCCGGCACCATCACGGGAGGCATCGGAGGCAGCGCCGGGATCGGCGTCTCAGGCAACGGCCAAGCCG
>NZ_JBFUKD010001004.1:0-983 GCF_056401005.1 Microvirga sp. P4_G7
CGCGTACGCCGACGCCATGCTCGCCGAACGCGCGAAATTCGAAGGAGTGCCTCATCATGGCTGAGCACACGCCGGGAGTTTGGAGCTTCGAACCCGAATGGCCCTCAGCCTGCAAGGTTCGCTCAACATCCAGCCTCGTAGCAGAGGTGGTTGGGGATAGTTCCGAAGCTGAGGCCAACGCCCGCCTCATAGCTGCCGCTCCTGAAATGCTGGAAGTTCTCCAAGCAATCGCAGCTGCAGAATACCACGAGCTCGCACTCGATCCCGAATGGCCTCGGCGTCTCGCCCTCGGCTTGATAGCGAAAGTTGAAGGATCTTCGCCATGACAATTAGTTCAGATGCAAGCGGCTGGAAGTGGGTTCCGGTAGAGCCGACAGAGGAGATGCTAGCGGCGCTGTCCGGCTTCGTCGGCTGCGAATGCGGGAATCCGGTCGTCGATTACAACGTATCGCGTGATGATTATCGCGCGATGCTCGCAGCATCCCCGCAAGCCCCCTCACTATGGATGCCAATTGATACGGCTCCGAAGGATGGGACGCTGATCGATGTCTGGATCGGATGTCGTGAGTTTCCGAGGCGGATCACCGACGTCTCATGGCGAGAGCCAACTGATAGCGAATGGTGGGTTCACGGCGGCGATTTAATCGAGAGCCCAGACGCAACTTGGCATGACAGTTTCGGGCCGCTTGGGAAAGATGAGCAACCCACGCACTGGCAGCCCCTCCCCACACCTCCGGAGGCCCAGCCATGAGCACAGAACGCGCGCTTCCCAGCGACTCCCCGATAATGAATGCCTGGAACGAGTACAAGGCTACCGATGAGTTCGCCAATTCGAAACGGTGGGCGACCCACCTGCAACACGTTGATGGCTCGCTATGGGCGTCATTCTTGCAAGGCTGGACTGCTGCGACTCTCACCTCTCCCACTCCCTCCGTCTCTTTGACGAGCGGGGGAGTTGGTGAATTGGTGGAGCGGTTGAACAC